>NZ_JBEEAB010000030.1:0-68733 GCF_040120725.1 Actinopolymorpha sp. B9G3
AAACCGGACGTCATCACGTTGTCGTCGCACACGAAGAAGGGCAAGGCCAACAGCCCTGCCCACGCACACACTCACCCCCGATGACGCCGACCTACCCCCGCGTCCTCATAAGGAGTGACGGCTAACAACCGTCATGCGGCGGAGCTATGTGATTCGCTGCCGTTACCTGCGGCCGTCGCAACACCGGCTATGTCCGCAGGATCCTTGACTCCTACCGTGCCAACGACGGCGTCCTCGTCGAAGACCTGGGGGAGAACCTCTTCGCCCACAAGCTGGGCAGCGAACTCGGCAGACTCGCCGACATGCTTGCCGACGTGCTCGGCGGCCGGCCGATGGCCGGTTGGCAGACCCGCTACAAGGACCCCGACGAAGGCGTCACCCATCTCCTCCAGGAAGTCCTCACCAAGGGAGCCGTCAGGAACCGACGAGTAGGTGTGGGTCTTGGCCCCGAAGTTCTCGTCGGCCGCAAGGGGGCCGTCGGCGAGTTAGGGGCGCTGGGCGGCTCGTGGGCGTACGCCGATGGTGTTCCTGCCGAGGTGGCCGTAGAGCGTGCCGCGGCATCCCCCCTCTGCTACGATGACCCATCGTGTCCAAATCACTACCATTTGTCACGGCTACGCTCACGGCCATTCCCCGAGTGCGGAGACTAGTCGACCATTGTGACCACCTGGTCACGCAAAACGAGCAGCTGCTAGCAGCGGTCGAACTGCTCACCGACGAGCGTGAAGCCGCAGAAGCCAGGGCCGGGCAGCTCGCGTCGGCTCTTCGTCGTCTGCCGGCCATGGATGCCGAGAGTGCCACCGACCTCGACTATCTCTTTATTGTCACGTACGGCCGCTCGGGTTCGACGCTGTTGATGGGGCTGCTCGACGCCATACCGGGATACTGCATCCGTGGCGAGAACGGTGGCGTGCTCTACAAGTTGTTCGAGTATCACTCCACGGCCGCGAAGTTCTGCGCCAAGTGGACGACTGACAACCCCCTCCCACCGCAGCACCCGTGGTACGGCATCGACGACTATCCGGATGATCTCGCCACCCTCCGTATGCGCCAGCTTGTTGTCGACACGCTGCTTCGGCCGGAGCCCGGGACTCGGGTCACGGGTTTCAAGGAGATCCGTTGGTGGATGCAGGAGCCTTTCGAGTACATCGACTTCATCGAGTCGCTGTTTCCCAAGGCTCGCTTCGTACTCAACACGCGCAACCTCGATGACGTCGCGAAGAGCAGCTGGTGGCATAAGGAGCCTAATGCGCGAGGCGATCTCGCCAAGATCGAGGACCGGTTAAAGGCCGCGGTTGGCCTTCGCGGAGATCGCGGTTACCACGTGCATTACGATGATTACATCAAGGATCCGGCGGTCCTGCGTGAGCTTTTCGAATGGCTCGATGAAAAGTACGACGCCGACCGGATCGCATCTATCCTCGCGATACGGCACTCGACCTAACCGCCGCCGCCCAAACGATCACGCGAGCGTGGGGGTCGCCCACACAGCTCGGCGAGATCACGCCGACCGCGCCCCATCACGCCGCCCCATAGTGAAGAGTTCCGGGGAAGCGCCGTCGACGGTCCCCGAGCCGAGCGGGCGTCGTTCGTGCCATCGGCCGACCCGCTGTCGTCCCCGCGTCAGGACGCTCCTCCCCGTCGCTTAATAGGGGGTGTCCAGTAAGGAACGACGCACCCTCTACGGCCACCTCGACAGGAACACCATCGGCGTACGCCCACGAGCCGCCAGAGCGATGTTCAGCTTGGGTAAGCCTGGTAGGAGAGCCGCTCCATGATTGGGCGCAGCTGTGCCTGGAGGGCTGCCGCTTCAGGCGGCGTGATGTAGTCGTGCCAGTTTTTGGTCTTGGTGGTGAGCTCGCCGAACAGGTGCGGATCGGCTGTGCGCCTGGTGGGATTCGGATTGCGTTCTCGGATGATTTCGGGGTCGAATGCTTCGCCGACGAATTCGCAGATCTGTCGACCGGCCGCCTGCGGATCTGCCGTGAACGTCTCGTAGGAGTGCATCAGAAACGACCTCGACACGCTCTCGGCGGCGGCGAGCGCCAGCGTGGAGTTCCGTGCCCATCGCTGGGCGAACGCCTCGGGTGACATGCGCGCCCAACGCGCGGCAGCGGGGTCGACGTTCGCGCGTCGTACGTAGGAGGTGTAGACGTCGACCGGGTGCCGGTGGATGTAGATGAGCCGCGCGTTCGGGTAGCACCGCAGGAGCCGATGGACGTACTTGATGTGAGCCGGTGTTTTCTCGAGCACGCGGCGGGCGCCACGCGCGGCTCGCGCGTGGTGGAAGTAGGAACGGACGACGAGCGGGTGTCCACTGGCCGTCCAGATCCGACTCCGGTGGCGGGTGGGTACGCGCCGAAGGGCGGCCGCGCCCGCGGCGAGGACCGGCCGCAGCGGTGCGATCGAGGCGAGGAACGCCTGGTAGCGATCGTCGTCATGGGCCATGTGGCCGTACATTGTGGGGGGTTCCCGGGGCCCGAACGACGCATGGCTGTCAAGGTGGACCATGATCTTGCTTTCCCACAGGTTCTCCGATCGCGGGCGGAACGCCGGATGCTTCTGCAGCATGCGATAGAGGATCGTGGTGCCGCTTCGCGCCTCGCCGACGATGAAGACGGGGCTGGTCGCTCGCTCGGTCCGGGAGATCTCCAGCAGGTTCACGGTCGCGGACGGTACCGGCGCAAGGTAAACCAAAGGCCATTGCTTCAACTTCACAGATCCACCTTCTCGACGCCCTGTTCGTAGCCCGGGCACAGCAATTGGCCCTCACTGAGGGTCATATTCCATTGCATACCCATACGAAATGCTCTTCACACCCGCGCAGGAGCTCCTTGGCGCCGTCGGCTGACAGCTCGCCTACGGCTGGCTCTGGTGCCTGCAGGTTCACCCGCCACTCACCTCGCCTCCGGACCCCGACTCCGACCGCGCCAAGCCTTGCCCACCTCGCCGTACGCCTCAACCGGTTTCACCCCCGGCAACATGGCCGTCCGAGGGAGAGGAGGACGGCGCTGCGCTCACTGAGACCACCCACAGGGGTGGGTAACCGTCCAGAGAGCCGTTGAGGGCCGGAGTGGAGGCCGGAGACTGGCATGCGAGGACATCGGGCGGCTGACAGCGATGTTCAGCCAGCGCCTACAACATGCTCCGTCTGCCCGCCCGGCGAGCCCGAGGACGGCCGCCCACGGCCGCCCGCAAGGGCGGTAGCCGGGCGGTGCGCCGCGTCAGCGGCGCCTTGACTTACCTCAGAGCTGGATTCCGCAGCGGCCGCGACTGACGTCTCGTACCCGGCCTACCGTGCGGGCTGCGTGCGACCGGAAGGCATCCAGGTGCTCGCCCGCCGTGCCACCTCATACAGCGCGTGCTGCTCGTCGCGAGTGCAGGTGCCACAGGAGCCCGGAGCGGGCGAGGACCAGGACGCTTCGGGTAAGGCGTCCGCGGATGCGGACCGCTCCGACGACGACGACAAGCGGGGAGACCTCGACTGGTCGGCCGTGGGCACGGCTGAGCAGTTTGGCGGCGCGGCGGGCTTCGCCGAGAGCCTTGGCTGCGTAGGCAGTGGGCTGGCCGCGGACGAAGATGACTTCCCGTCCGGCCTTCACGTGCGCTCCGCGGTGGTGCTTGGTGTTGATGGTGAGGATCCCGCCCGGCCCGATGAGTAGGTGGCCGATGTCGGCGCCCTGGTCCCCGACCGGGATCGCATGCAGACTCCGCCATCCCAGGGCGCGTGCCCACCACAGCGTGCGACCAACGAGTCGTTCGCCTCGAGCCCCGACCCGCCAAGAGGCGTCACGGGTCCGGAAGCCGAGCAGGCGAGCTAGGCGGGTCCAGGTCGTGCTGCGTGCCTGCGCAGCCTGCAGCGCCGCCTGGCCGGGTCTGTTCCTGGCCAGGTCCATCCACGCACCGTCCGGACCAGACGCGACGACTGCCTCCGACCGGTTCCGAGGCGCCCCGCCGCTGCCGTTCCGCACTCCCCTCGCGTGGGCGGACGTCGCCTCAGCGGTCGGCGTCCTTGTGCGCTGTGCGGGGGCTTCGTCGCCCCGACCGCGCGGTACGCCAGGAACGGGCAGACGGACTTCGGTGGGCCAGAGCCCGGCATGCCGGGCGTGCCCGTTGGCGCGGAGCCAGCGGCCGACCTCGACGCCGATGTCGTCGGTCCAGGCCAGACCGTTCTTCGGGTGAGGTTGGCCGGTCTGCAGGTCGACGTACCCACGGTCAGCACCATTGGCCGCCCGAACGTAAAGCCGATCACGCCCGGCCCGGGTCCATCGAGTCAGTCATACACCCATGGTAATCATGGTGCCACTCTCTGCCATCGGCTTACAGGCATGCTGCTTGCATTCGACGGTCACGCACCGAGCCTTCGCGCAGTCGTGGATCTCGCGGGCCCGCGCCGAAGGGCGCCCAGTGCCCCAACGGTGCCTCACAGCCCGGCACTCGTGAGGCTCCTCGCTTCGATGCTCGACGGACGGCTTCCCATCGCATCGGTCGCGGCAGTGTCGCAGCTGCGCGTAGAGCTCCTCCAGCGATCGGGCAGTCAGCTTCTTGATCGGCACATCACCAAGCGCCGGGCGGATGACACGCTCGACGTACCAGCGGTAGTTGTCCCGCGTCGTCTCCTCGACGTCGTGCACCTTGAGCCACTCGTCGAGGACGTAGCCGAGCTTCGCCTTCGTCGCGGCTTGGCGCTGCTGGTCGACTTTGGGCGAGGAACCGCGTTCGGATCCGCTCGGCCTCGCGTTCGTCTTTCGTCGACGCCGTGAGGTAGCTGTCCTTGCCCGTCAGAGGGTCTGTTCCGGCGTAGACCAGCACCTGGTACGAGCCTCCGCGGCGACGGATGAAGCCGCGCTGGCGACGCTTGGTGCCGGTCTTCGGAGGCATGCCCGGAGTGTACTCATTGACACTCCCATTGACAGGCAGCCGTTCACCCAAGCGCATCGGGGTGCATAGATGCAGGTCAGAGCGAGCTGGGGTGGGAGGACTCGAACCCCCATCATCAGATCCAAAATCTGAGGTCTTGCCCTTAGACGACACCCCACAGAGCGCTCCACAGCCTACGCGGGGGAGGGTCGGCGCCTTCCACCGGTTTATGACCGTACGACGGCACCTCCGGACCCAAGCCCCGGACACACGCGGCGACGAGTTTCGTCACGCATTGGCGACGCGCCGCAACTGCGCGTCACCTAGCGGACGGCGGTCAGCCGGCGGGTCGACAGCGCGGAGGGCGCGGCGCCGGATGGCAGGATGACCGGGTGCCTCCCGCCTTGACCCTCGCTCCGATACTCGCCGACGATCGACCGGTGGTCGAACGACTCTGGCAGCTGTACAGCCACGACCTGTCGGAGTTCCGTGGTGAGCTGCCGACCGACGAAGGGCTCTACAGCAGCGGGCGGCTGCCGCTCTACTTCGACGATCCCGACCGGTGCGGCTACCTGATCCACACCGACTCCGGGCTGGCAGGTTTCGCCCTCGTCCGCGGGCTGTCGGGGGAGGCTCGGGTGATGGGCGAGTTCTTCGTCGTACGCGCGGCGCGCAGACAGCGCGTCGGGCATGCCGCCGCGACCGAGTTGCTCAGCCGGCACCGGGGACTCTGGGAGATCCCGTTCCAGGAGGCGAATCCCGCGGCCGCCCGGTTCTGGCGGCGGGTCGCGACGGCGGTGGCCGGGTCGGCCTGGAAGGACGAGCGCCGCCCGATCCCGGGCAAGCCCGACCTACCGCCTGACATCTGGCTGCTCCTTACCGCCTGACCACGCCGTACGCATCGCACGCGGCCGCATGAGAGTCGTCGGGGCGTACGTCGGCAGGGGTCCCCGTAGTCACGGGCACCGGTAGGGCGCGACAATCGGGCCATGACCACCCAGGATCACGGCAGTGATCAGCAGGATGAACGCTCGCCCGGCTCCACCGGCGCCGATCAACCCGCCGATGACCTCGCAGCAAGCCCAGGCGCGGACGGCATTCAGCCCCCTCCGGCTCGCAAGCCGCTGAACCTCTCAGGCTGGATCGCGCTCGTCCTCGCGAGCGTCGCCTTCGCCGGGAGCCTGCTCGTCGCCTGGCCGCAGGCCGTCCTCCTCGCCGCGCTGGCGCTGGCCCTGTCGCTGACGGGCGTCGTCCGCGTCTACCGCGGCCGGGCGACCAACAAGGCGGCGACGTACACCGCACTGACCCTTGCGCTGGCGACGATCATTCTGGGCTTCGTCTGGGCGGACCGGGCCCAGCCGTGCATCCCGCTGTCCAACGACACCGACAGGTTCAGCGCCTGTTACGCGGACCGCACCGGACTGCTGTGATCCCCTGAAGACATGCGCCGTACGAATCTCACGGCAGCCAACCGACCCGCCCCTTGAGCAGGGCGTATCCCACGAACGCCACCACGTCCAGCAGGGTGTGCGCGAGCACGAGTGGCCACAGCCGGTTGGTCCGTTGCCAGAGCCGACCGAAGATCACGCCCATGATCACGTTGCCGACGAAGCCGCCGAACCCCTGATAGAGGTGGTACGAACCACGCAGTAGGGCCGACACGACCAGCCCCGCGTTCTCGCCCCATCCGAGCTGACGCAGCCGGGTCAGCAGATACCCGACGACGAGGACCTCCTCCGCCCAGGCGTTTCCGGCCGCGGACAACACCAGCGACGGCACCCGCCACCAGTGGTCGCCGAGCGTCGACGGTTGCACGGTCAGGTTGAGGTCGAACGCCTGCGCCACGAGGTAGAGCCCCAACCCCGGGATCCCGATCAGCGCGGCGAGGCCCACCCCGAGGCCGACGTCACGCCAGATCCGGGTGCGATCCAGGCCGATCATCCGCGCCAGGACACCGGTCCGCCACAGCAGATAGATCGCCAGCCCGCCCCACGCCACCAGTTGCAGGACACCCGCCAGCTGGAACGCGAAGTCGATCAGCTGTTGCGCCGCCCGCGAGGCGTTCAGGGCGACCGCCTGCTTGCTGAGTGGCTGAGGACGCAGCAGGGCATCAAGGAGGGACAGCAGGCTACGCAGGCCGGCCAGCCCCAGCGTCATGCTGAAGACCAGGACCAACTCGAGCACCAACGCCCGCCGTTCGCGGGGGTCGCTCACGACCTCCGGGTGGTCGGGCCGCCGAGGGTCCAGCCAGGCACGTACGCCGTTTCGCACGAGCCGCACGCTATCGGGCCCGCACGGCGAGGACGGCGGGTTTGCCGGCGGACCGGGTGGCGCGGTCCGGTGTCACCTGCCGTGCAGGAGCTTGGCGATGTCGGCGGCGTACCGCTCCTCAGAATTGTCCTGTGGTGCGTAGCCGATCACCTTGCGTGCGTTGGTGATGCTCCAGAGCGTGCGCGCGTTGTCGGAGACGCCGTAGAAGATGTGGAACGGTACGCCGTGCTCGTCGGCGATGTCCCCGGCCTCGATCGACCTGCAGAACAGCTGCTGCAGGTCACGCTCGGAGATGTAGCCGGCGAGGTCGCGGACGTAGCGTTGGGCCGGCAGGTCGCGGAACTTCTCCGCCTCGATCTCGCGGGGTGCGACGATCCTGATCTGGACGACCTCCAGCGCCCGACCCGCGCCGCCGCAGGCGTAGAGGAAGCCGAGGGACTCGTAGGCCGCCTTCGCCCAGCCGTAGAAGTTGTCCGGCCGTGGGTAGTCCTCGGGGCTCACCCGGTCGCGGAGACCTTTGTAGTAGGGCTGTTCGTACCATTTCGCGGCCTGGTTGGTGCTCGCCGCGACCACCCGGCGGACACCGTGGTCGAGCGACAGCTGATAGACGCGTTGCATCAGGTCGATGTTGAGGCGTTCGCCGTCGTACTTCGACTGCGGGTCGTCACCGCTCGGCCGGTGGTACGCGGTGTGGACCACGGTGTCGACGCCCTCGAAGAGCGGCGCGAGCTCACCAGCCGGAGCGTTCAGCAGGTCGGCGACCTCGACATCGTCGCCGGGGCGGACGTCGACGAGGCGCAGGTCGTAACGCGCGCGGAACTCCGGCAGCAGCTGGCCGGCGATGTAGCCGGTCGCTCCGGTGAGCAGGACGCGCGGGCGCGAGGTGGATCCCGAGTCTGACATGAGCCTTAGCCTGGACCATCCGGGCTGAGGATCTCTACCCGGTTGCCATGACCATCAGCGGTATAGAACCGGCGGTGGCCGGGATAGTGCGGGTCCCACTCCACGGGGAAGCCTGCGGCCTCGATCCGATCCGCCACCGCGTCGATGTCGGCGACGAGGAGAGCCGGATGCGCCTTCCTGGCCGGGCGGAAATCCTGCTCGACGCCGACGTGCAATTCGAGCGCACCACCCGCACTCCCCGCACCGTCGGGCGCGGCGGGGGCGGCAGACGCGGCGGGGGCGGCGGGGGCGGCGGGGGCGGCAGACGCGGTAGACGCGTCGGGGGCGGCGGGCGCAGCAGACGCGTCGGGGGCGCGGAACCACGCCCCGCCTCGGGCAGCGAGCGCAGGCGGTTTGTCCACCTCGACCAGGCCGAGCGCTCCCCCATAGAACGCTCGCGCGGCCTCCTCACCGCCGGGTGGGCACGACACCTGGACATGGTGCAGCTTCATCCGGCCGCTCCGGCCGCTCCGCCTCCGTCGGCGAGGTAGAGCTTCATGCCGACATGGCTGGCCTTGAAGCCCAGTCGTTCGTAGAACCGGTGCGCGTCGACCCTGGCGCGGTTGCTGGTGAGCTGCAGGCGTACCGCACCTCGTCGCCGCGACTCGGCGACCACCCAGTCCATGAGCGCGGTGCCGATCCCGTGCCCGCGCAGATGTGCGGCGGTACGGACTGCCTCGACCTGAGCGACAACCCCGCCGTGGTACATGAGATGCCGCAGGAACGTGAGCTGGCAGGTCGCGACCACCTCGGCACCGCGTCCGGTCGGCACTTCACCGACGAGGAGCAGCGTGTTCGGATCAGCGGTGATCTCATCGAACGCCGCCACGTAACCCGGCTCCAGACCGTCGTCCGCGTCGTCGTGGCGGAGCCTGGCGGGTTCGCTGGGCTCGCCGGCTGCGCCAGCGGGGACGGTCTCCCTGACCTCGCGAATCGCATCGGCGGCGATGAGCGCCACGATCGTCGCCAGGTCGGCCCGCCGCGCCTCACGCACGACCAGGCCGGTCCTCGGAGTACCGCCCGACGAAGGCACGTCGTCCCGCGGGGGCACGTCGTCGAGCGGGTGCACGTCGTCGAGCGGGGGCACGTCGTCGAGCGGGGGCACGTCGTCGAGCGGGGGCACGTCGTCGAGCGGGGGCACGCGGTCCGGCGTACGCGCACTCATCGGCCAACCCTCCGCGCGACAGCGAACACCCGTCGGTACGGGAGGATTGTGCCGACGTCGCGCGGTGGGTACGCCTCACGGAGCCGGGCCTTGTAGGCGGCCTCGAAGTCCGGTCGTACGTCATCGGGCAGCGCCTGCAGAACGGGCCGCGCGCCGGTGCCCTTGACCCATTCGAAGACGGCGTCCTCGCCCTGAAGGACGTGCAGGTAGGTCGTCTCCCAGGCATCGACCTGGCATCCCGCGGCGGCCAGTACGTCCAGGTAGACGTCCGGTCCAGGGGCGCTCGGCCGCTGGCGAACGGGAACGGTGAGGTGGCGCGCCCAGGGTTCCTCGGCGGCGAGCGCGAACAGCGTCCGGTGGCTCGGACTGTCGAAGTTGCCCGGCACCTGGAGCGCGAGCCATCCGTCCCGAGCGAGGTAGCTGACCCAGGTGGGCAACAGGTCGACATGGCCGGGCACCCACTGCAGGGTGGCGTTGGTGATGAGGACGTCGACGGGACGCTCCGGCCGCCAGTCGCGGAGGTCGCCGAGGCGGAACGACAAGCGCCCGGTCTCGCCCGCGGCAGGCGTGCTTGCGGCGGTCTCGCCCTGGTCCCGGAGGGCCTGGGCGCGCTCGATCATCGGTGCGGACGAGTCGACGCCCTCGATGTCGGCGTCGGGCCAGCGGGCGCACAGTCCCGCGGTGAGTTGCCCCGGCCCGCAGCCCATGTCGACGACGTACCGGGGATCGCGGGCGCCGACGCGGGCGAGCAGGTCGGCGAACGGCCGGCTGCGCTCGTCGGCGTACTTGAGGTACTGGCCGGGGTCCCACGCCACGCCACTGTCGTCGGCGCTTTCGGCGGTGGTGGCGGCGGCGCTGTCGGCGGTGGTGTCGGCGGCGGCACTGTCGGCGGCAGGGCTGTCGGCGGCCGGGCTGTCGGCGGTGCCATCGGCAGGGCTGTCGGCCGTGACAGGACTGTCGGCGGCGGTGCTGCCGGGGGTCATGCGTACTCCCTGGTCTGGTTCATGGGGCCCGCGCTCCAACTCGGTGTCCGAAGAATTCGGGTCGCACCGCGAGGTAGATAGCTTGACGTCGAGATAGTTTTCCAGGGCAAGTCTCTTGATGTCAAGAGTCTTGATCGAATCGACGTCGGGCTAGGCTGTGGCGATGGAGACGAACCAGCCGGCAGACGACCACCAGGACGAGGTCGACCGGCTGGTGACTGCCTGGCGTCGGGAGCTGCCCGACCTCGACGTCTCCCCCTTCGAAGTACTCTCCCGGATCTCCCGACTTGCCCGCCACCTCGACCGCGCCCGCCGGCTGGTCTTCGCCGCACACGATCTCGAAACGTGGGAGTTCGACGTCCTGACCGCGCTGCGTCGGGCGGGGCAGCCCTACGAACTCTCACCCGGTCGCCTGCTCACCCAGACCCTCGTCACCAGCGGCACGATGACGAACCGGATCGACCGGCTGGCCGCGAAAGGCCTGGTCGAGCGACGGCCCGAGCCCGCGGACCGTCGCGGGGTAAGGGTCCGGCTCACCGACGTCGGCCAGAAGCGGGTCGACGCGGCGCTCGCGGGACTGCTCGACCACGAGCGCGCCCTCCTGGCAGGACTGCCAGACGACGACCGCACCCAGCTGACCGCACTGCTGCGCCGGCTCGTGATGCCGTTCGACGAACAGACGTGAATGCGACGTGCGTACGACACGTCACGGCGACTACCGCGGGTCCGGCGGGTCCGGCAGGTACGGCGTTAGCAGGCACGCCGCTCCCCCCTAAGCAACCGGTCGTACGCCATGATGTCGGCGTGCAGATTTCGGCTCGCGCAGACTACGCGGTTCGCGCCATGCTGGTGCTTGCCCAGGCCGGTGACATGGTGACCGCGCAGGCACTGGCGGACGGCCAAGGGCTGCCGCACAAGTTCCTGGAGGCGATCCTCGGTGACCTGCGCCGGGCGGGGCTGGTACGCAGCCATCGCGGCGCGGTCGGTGGTTACCGGCTGGCGGCAGAGGCGGACCGGATCACGGTCGGGGACATCATCCGGGCGGTCGACGGGCCGCTCGCCGGCGTACGCGGGATGCGGCCGGAGGAGGCGACCTACGAAGGGGCGGCCGAACACCTGCAGGTCGTGTGGGTCGCGACCCGGGCAGCAGTGCGCGGCGTCCTCGACGAGACCACACTCGCCACCGTCGTGAGCGGCCACTTCCCCGCCCAGATCCGCAAGCTCGCCAACTCGCCCGGCGCCTGGGAACCCCGCTGACCCCACTCTTGCCTGTGGCGCACGCCCCCTCCCGCATCCCGTCGCGCAGGGCCCCCTCCGACGCGTGGGCCCCCATCCGGCGCGCACGCCGCCTCCCCGTGATCATGATCGTGATCATGAAGAGTCCAGGGCGGTATGGCCCCGTTTACTTTCATGGTCCGGTCTCGCTTCACGATCATGGGACCAGTCATGCCCAGCGCTGTAGCCGGACGGTGATTGCTGGTAGCTGGGCAGGAAGGCCGGCGCGCCACTGTAGGAGTGGGAGTCCGAGGCCGGCGGCGGAACCCATCGCGGCGAAGCCTGCGGCGGCACCCATCGCGGCGAAGCCTGCGGCGGCACCCATCGCGGCGAAGCCTGCGGCGGCGGAACCCATGGCGGCGAAGGCGGCGGCGAAGGCGGCGGCGAAGCCTGCGGCGGCACCCATCGCGGCGAAGCCTGCGGCGGCGGAACCCATGGCGGCGAAGGCGGCGGCGAAGGCGGCGGCGAAGGCGCGCCCGTGAAGGTCGCGTCCAGGATCGCCGCGCCGGAGGCCATAACCCCCGAGCCCTCTCAGCCGTTCAACGAACTCAGGTGTCAGGCGGGGTCCCGTGGCGTCCTTCAAGAGGGCGAGTGTGAAGGCAAACCGGACCATGAGGCTAAGAGAGGCCATACCGCCCAAGAGTTTTCATGATCACGATCATGATCACGGGGAGGTCAGTCGACGGCTTCAGCGAGCTCCAGCCAGCGGGTCTCGACGCTGTCCTTCTCTGTACGCACAGTGCGGAGCTCCTCGTCGAGCTTCATCAGTCGTTCGTAGTCACTTGCGTGGGCGGCAAGTGCGGCGTGCAACTCCTCTTCGCGCACACTCAGGCGGGTGAGCTGACGCTCGAGTCGGGCGAGTTCCTTCTTGGCTGCCCGAAGCTCGGAGGCGTCGATCGTTCGTACGCCCGAACCACCGCCGGACTCACCAGCCCGACCAGACTCACCAGCATGCGCTGAAACCGGCGTACGACCCGGCCGCCCTTCGTCCAGGTCCCGCCGCCGCGCGAGGTACTCCTCCACCCCACCCGGCAGCATGCCGAGGCTCCCGTCGCCGAGCAGCGCCCAGACCGTGTCGCAGACACGTTCGAGGAAGTATCGGTCGTGCGTCACCACCACGACCGACCCAGCAAACCCGTCGAGGAAGTCCTCCACCACCCGCAGCGTGTCGATGTCGAGGTCATTCGTCGGTTCGTCGAGCAGCAGGACGTTCGGTTCGTCGAGCAGCAGGCACAGCAGCTCCAACCGCCGCCGCTCACCACCGGACAGGTCACCCACCCGGGCGCGCAGCAGGTCACCCCGGAACCCGAACCTTTCCAGCAGCGACATCGCCGTGACCTCCGGCCCGGACGTGGGCACCGGCCGGCGCCCGATCGCGCCCGGTCGCACGTTGCCCGGGCGGAGTTTCACGACCCGCCGAACGCCTTCGGCCGCGTCGACCACGGTCGAGTCGTCGTCGAGCCCGCCCAGCTCCTGCGCGAGATGACCGAGCTGGACCGTACGCCCCCACGCCAGCTTTCCTGCCGCCGGCTCGTCCTCGCCGGCCAGCAGTCGCAGCAGCGTCGTCTTGCCGGCACCGTTGACACCCACGATCCCGATCCGGTCGCCGGGGCCGAGCTGCCAGGTCACCCGCCGCAACAACTCCCGCGACCCGCGCACGACGTCGACGTCTGTCAGGTCGATGACCTGCTTGCCGAGCCGCGCCGACGCGAACTTCGCCAGCGCGAGCGAATCGCGCGGATCCGGCTCGTCCGCGATCAGCGCGGACGCCGCGTCGAGGCGGAACTTCGGCTTCGACGTCCGGGCTGGCGCGCCCCGGCGGAGCCAGGCGAGCTCCTTGCGCAGCAGGTTCTGCCGCTTCGTCTCGGTCGCGTCGGCCATCCGTTCCCGTTCGGCCCGGGCCAGGACGTACGCCGCATAACCTCCGTCGTAGGCGGCCACCGAGCCGCCGTCCAGCTCCCACGTCGTCGTACACACCGCGTCGAGGAACCACCGGTCGTGCGTCACCGCGACCACAGCTTCACCCCGCGCCACGAGATGCCGGGCCAGCCAGTCCGTGACCTCGAGGTCGAGGTGGTTGGTCGGCTCGTCGAGCAGCAGCAGGTCGTGCTCGTCGACGAGAAGCGCCGCCAACGCGACCCGCCTGCGCTCCCCGCCCGACAGCCCGCCGACCACCCGGTCGGTCGGAACGTCGGCGAGCAGACCCGCCAGCACCTCGCGGGCCTTCCGGTCGCCCATCCACTCGTGCTCGGCCCGCCCGCCCAGAACGACCGACGCCACCGTCGCGCCAGGATCCAGGTCGTCGCGCTGGCCGAGCCTGCCCACCCGCAGGCCGCGGTTCAGCGTGACCCGACCGGCGTCCGGTACCTCCTCCTGGGCGAGCAATGCCAGCAACGTGGTCTTGCCGGCACCGTTCCGCCCGACGATGCCGATCCGCTCGCCCGCTGCCACGCCGAGGCTCACGCCATCGAGGAGCCGCTCGACGCCGTACGCCTTCTCGACGCGTTCGAGGTTGACGAGATTGACCGGGTTGATTGCCATGCGACCTTCCTGTCGTACTCCTGTCGTACGGGCGACGTTCGAGGCTATCCCGGGGTCCAGGTACCGCCACGAAGGCGCTGGTCGCCGGCTGGTCCGAACCTGGCCCCGACGGCTGCCATCACTCCCTCGGCAAGGACCCTCGATCCACGTCAGGATGGAACGCATGGTCGCCCGCCTGAAGATCACCGAGGTCGAACGCATCGTCGTCGACGTACCGTTCACCGACCGCTGCCAGGAGTGGAACGCGCTGCTACCCAACGTCTGGAACTGGTCCGTCGTCGAGGTCATCAAGCTCAGCACCGACGCGGGAATCACCGGCTTCGGCGAGACCCTGCTCCACTACAGCTGGGGCAAGGTGCCCGAGGAGGCGGTCGCCCGCGTCCGCGGCGGCAACCCGGCCGACTTCCTCGCTGACGACTCGCTGGGACCCGGCCTGCAGATGGCGATGTACGACGTGGTCGGCAAAGCGCTCGGAGTTCCTGTCTCGGCGCTGCTCGGTCCGCGGGTCCGCGACTGGTGCCCGATCGCCTGGTGGAACACGAAGATGGCGCCCGCCGCACTCGCGGCGGAAGCGGCCGACGCGGTGGCCGCCGGTTACGCCTACCACAAGTTCAAGGCCCGCCCATGGTTCGACGTGTACGAACAGGTCGCGGCGATCGGCTCGGCGACGCCATCGCACTACCGGCTCGACATCGACTGGAACGGCATGCTCCTGCACGCCGGCGAGGCCGTCCCGGTGCTGCGCGAACTCGACCGCGACGAGCGGGTCGCGATCTACGAGACGCCGATCCCGCACGCCGACCTGGAGGGTTACCGGCAGATCCGCGCCAAGGTCGCACGCCCGGTCGCGGTCCACCTGCACGCCCAGCCGTACCAAGCGATGCTCCGGCAGGAGACGTGTGATGGCTTCGTCGTGGAGCGGGGCATCGCCGCGATGCTCCGGCAGAACACGCTGAACGCCGAGTTCGGCAAGCCGTTCTGGCTGCAGATGGTCGGGACCGGCCTCACCACGGCGTTGTGCGCCCACCTCGGCGCCGTCCTTTCCCACGCCCGTTGGCCGGCGGTCACGGCGATGAACAACTACGCCGACGATCTCATCGTCGACCCGCTCCTCATCCGGAACGGCTTCGTCCAGGCACCGACCGGGCCGGGTCTCGGCGTGACCGTCGACGAGGGCGCGCTGGAGCGGTACCGGATGGACCCGCCATACTCGCGACCCGAGCGGCGGCACATCCTGTCCGTCGGCTGGCCAAGCGGCCGGCTCGTGCACTACGCCCACATGCCGGATCTGTGGAAGGACTGCCTCGCCGGCAACTACCCCGTGCAGGACCGTGGCGTGACCTTCGACGTTCGTACCGACGACGGCTCACCGGAGTTCGCCGAACTGTACGCCCGCGCGGACCGCGCACCGGTCCACGACGCCCGATGAGGTCCGCGCGCGATTGCGCCGTGACGTCCTCGTGCGCGTCGGCCGTCTCAACCAGCATGCGAAATTCCGCGGCCCGGACATTCGGGCGAATTCGGGCATCCTCCGTACGCACTTTTCGGTACTTATGCGGCTATGCGGAAACCCCCGGACAAGCCGGGGGTTTCCGTTCTTTCATCATATGTAGCGATATTTTGCCGGCACAGAGTACGCACCGAGCAGGACGGCGGCGCTCAGCGCAGGTTGAACTCGCCCTTCTTGGCGCTGCCGACGAAGTTGGACCACGAGCCAGCGCTGAAAACCAGCGCCGGGCCACGCCGGTCCTTCGAGTCGCGAACGGCGATCCGGGCGCCCAGGTCGGCCACTTCGACACAGTTGGACATGCCGATGGACGCGGACGCCTTCCGCCATCTCGCTTTGGTCAGGTCATCCTTCATTTTCGCCTCCTTGTAATTTGGCCATCTCCGAGAGGATGGCCAAGATCTTCTTCCCGGACTGCGCCGGGCTGAGAGCCATCGCCGCCATGTGGTTGAACGCCCGCCCCGCGCGCTCGACGTCCTCCTCCTTCTCCAGGTAGGCGATGCCGGCCTGCCCGTCGGTGTAGACCACGGGAGAGTGAACGTTCTCGTCGAACTCGCAGATCGTGAACGGGCCGATCGTGCCGGGATAGCTGCCCACCTCGAACGGCACGATCTGGAAGATGCACTGGTCGCTCAGCTCGAGCAGCCGCATCAGCTGGCCGCGCATGACGCCAACCTTCCGTCCGGCCGGCCGACGCAGGGCGGCCTCGTCGACGATCACCCAGAGTCGGCTCGGGTCGGTGCGCCCCCTCCAGAACGCCTCCTGGCGGGCCATCCGGATCTGCACGGACCGCTCGAGCTCCTCCGGCGACTCGAATGTGCACATCGCGTCGAGGGCATTGGAATACTCCTCGGTCTGCAGCAGGCCGGGAACGACCATCGGCTCGAAGGTGCGAATCCGCTTGGCGTCCGACTCCAGCGACAGGAAGAACGCGTACTGCTTGGGCATCGAACCCAACGGGGCCCACCAACCGCGCTGCTTGCCCAACCTCTGCAGCTCGTGCAGGAGGTATCTGAGGTCGTCGTCCTCGAGCTTGTACAGCTCGAGGAGAGAGTCGAGCTCAGCCCGGACGACCCCGACCTCGGACGCTTCGATCTTGCGGATCTTGGACTCGGAGCAGTCCAGCCGGTGTGCGGCGTCCAGGTAGGAACACCCGGCGGACTCCCGGAGCTGCTTGAGCTCCTTGCCAAGCCGCCAGCGAGCGATCGTCGGTCCGGTCACTCTGGGCATGCAAACCTCCCCGGTGAGTAACTGCGCCCAAGTGTGACCCCTTGCCCATAGATGTCGCAAGTCCTTTCGCATCGATCAGTTTGGAAATTGTCATTCGGAACTCCCAGGACAGATCAGGAAAATTTACATTGGAAGAGTTACTTGACCATCCGTGGTGATCCTGTCACTCTGGGAGTCCCTACGGGCCGTCGTAGACCCCGGCCCATTCCCTGCGCGGCGGCCCGTAGGACCCAACATCGTTGGGCCGCCTTCACGTCAGATGGAGGGTCAATGCCCGTCGTCACGACAGTTATGCCGTGCCGCTTCCAGCTTTACCGGCATCGCGACGCGAGCGGCGTCTCCGGAACCGGTGTCGTCGCCTGGGGGACCATCTACCCCAACGGGAAGGTCAGCCTCGCGTGGTGCGGCGCCCGTCCGTCGGTCAACGTGTACGAGTCACTCGCCGACGTCACGGCGATCCACGGCCACGACGGTTGTACGCAGGTGATCATGTGTGACGAGCCGCCGCGGACAGCCACCGATCACGCACCCGGCTTCGACTGGTCGTAACACCCGGCAAACGGGGTCAGGGTGTGGTGTCGACCCGCGCACCGTGTGACTCGGCCAGGGCGACCGCGCCCGCCAGGTCGACGTGCGTGCCGTCGAGCTTCGCCGAACTCAGGTCGACCGCCCGCAGGGTGGCACCGCGCAGATCGGCTTCCTTCAGGACCGCCCCACGAAACGTCGTGTAGCTGAGGTCGCAGTCGCGCAACTTGGCGCCGGTGAGATCGGCCTCGGACAGGTCCGAGTCGCCGAGACGTACGCCGGTGAGGTCGACGCCGGTCAGGTCTGCGCCCCGCAGCAGCACACTCGACCAGAGGCCACCCGTCACCGTGATCGGCCGCAGGACGCAGTCGACGAAGCTGCTCCCCGTGAGCTTGCAGCCGTCGAGCGTGGCCGAGAAGAAGGTCGTTCGACGAAACTCGCAGCCGACGAACGCCGAATCCGTGTGCGCGGAGGCGTTGAACTTGCAGTTGCCGAACTCGCACCGGTCGAAGATCGCGCCCCTGCTCCGGGACTCGGTGAGGTCGACGTCGTAGAACACGCACCGGACGTAGCGATGACCGTCGAGCTCACGGCCGTACCAGTCAACTCCGTTGAACGACTCCTCGATGTGCTGCTCAGCCTGGCCCGCCTCCTCGGCTCGCCCGGCCTGCTCAGGCTGCCCAGACTGCTCGTCACTCACGTGCTCATCCTGACTCATCGGCTTCATCTTGACTCGTACCACCGACAAGCCGGCACCACTCCGGTGCCCCGCTCACCTCGGTTCATGATCATGTGGGGATCATGCGCGCGCTCCCGTAGGGAGAACCCCAAGGTCCGCGCACATGATCAGAAAACCGAGGCGCCCACCGTCACGTCACGCCGGCCTCGGCGAGCACCATCGCGACCACCTGGCCCGGGTCCGCGACGTCTGGCGCGAGCCCGCGCGACACGAACCAGGCGCAGATCGTCTGCGCGTCGCGTTCGAGGAATCGGACACCCTGCGGGTTGGTCACGACATCCACCAGCTGCGGCAGGTCGATGAGGACCAGGGTGTCCTCGTGGACGAGCAGGTTGTACGCCGACAGGTCACCATGCGTGTAACCCAGCCGCGCCAGGACCATCAGCGCGTCGAGCAGTTGGTCCCAGAGGGAGGCGAGCTCCGCCGGTTCGGGTCGCAGCTGCGCCAGCCGGGGCGCGGCGGCACCGTCGTTCGTACCCACGAACTCCATCAACAGCTCGGTCCCGATGTGCTGGACCGGGTAGGGCACCGGAGCGCCCGCGGACCACAGCTCGCCCAGCGCGGCGAACTCGGTGACCGCCCACTGCTGTGCGATCAGGTTGCGGCCGAAGTTCGTCCGGTTGGAGAGCGCCCGGGCCTCACGTGACTTGCGGGCGCGGCGTCCCTCGAGGTAGCCGGAGTCCCGGTGGAACAACCGGTGGTCGGCGCTGCGGTAGCGCTTGGAGGCGAGCAGACACGCGCGATCGGTGTCGGGCCCATCTCCTCCGTGCTGCTGGCGCAGCGTGGCCCGTTCGATCAGGAAGACGTCCGCCTCCTTGCCGGTCTTGAGGACGCCGAACTCGGTGTCGACAGCCGCGAGATCGGTGACGAGCCAGTCCGGGTACGGCTCGGGGCCGCGGGGAGCTCCGAGGTCGTCCCAGGTGGTCCACCGGTATCCGGAGGGCGGCCCGTCGGCGATCGTGGCCGCCTCACGTTCCGTGGCGAGTCTGGCGCGGGCCTCCTCGGTCATCCGCCCCCGCGCCCTTGGAGCGGGACCACTCTCGTCCCGTCGACGGCGCATCCGCGTCGCCCTGGGCGCATCGTCGTCGTACGGGTCGAACTCGTCGAAGTCGTCGGCGTCATCCCAGAGGGCACTCGCCAGGCCGGCACCGTCCTCGGCGGGACTGTCCTCAGTGGCGCTGTCCTCGGTGACGCTGTGCTCGGTGACGCTGTGCTCGGTGACGCTGTGCTCGGTGTCGCCGTCGGTGAGGTCGTACACGACTGCGTCGTGCGGACCGCCGCGTGTCAGGTTCAGGTCGTTCTGGGGGTCGTTCAGGTGATCGTCGGGACGCTCGGAAGAATCAAGATCGAGATTGCGCTTGCGCACAGAAAGCTCCTTCGAGGGAACGCATCCCTCCAGGCGCGCCGCGACGCGAGGGGAGTGCCCGGCGTCAGCGCGGGAGGAGATGCACGTGAGGGCGGGTGCGATACCCAGCCCAGGCGACGGACTTGGCCATGACGCACCTCCTCGGTCCCTCGAACCCGATCACCACGGGATCGATCCTGCCGGCGTGACGCCGACGCTGCTGCGAGCATCGCGGACCGCGATGCCGTCCGGGCAACCTTGCCCGAACGCGGCGACGAGGCGCAACCGATTTCGCCCAACCCACGCGCGGTCAGTCCCCAGGCGTTCCCTGAATGACCTCACCTTGCGCCGCAGTTCCCCACGATGCGGGGCGAATTCACCGCGCATGGTTGGGATGATCACGTATACGTTCCCCGTGCGGGCGGGTCAGGCGTCGACGATCCGGGCGCCTGGGACGGGGCCGGAAGCCCTGCGTACGGTCGTGCACACGCCCGACCCCGCGAGCCGGGCCGCCAGATCCGTGGCATGCTCCTCGCTGCGGGCGAGGAACGCGCAGGTCGGGCCCGACCCTGACACGATGGCGCCGAGCGTGCCGAGTTCCTCACCGGCCGCCAGCACCTGCCCCAGCCGACTCCGCAGGCGCAACGCCGCCGGTTGCAGATCGTTGGCCAACGCCTGGCCGACGCCCCTGGTGTCGCCGGTACGCAGTGCCGACATCAACGGCCCGGGGACGCGCGGCGGAAGGACGGCGAGGTCCCCCCGCAGCCGGTCGAGCTCGGCGTAGACGGCGGGAGTCGACAGGCCGTTCCCGTCGAGCGCGAAGACCCAGTGGTAGCTGCCGCGTGCGAGGGCCGGCGTCACGATCTCGCCGTGACCGGCACCCACCGCCGTACCTCCGACCAGGCAGAACGGCACGTCGCTGCCCAACTCCGCTGCGAGCTCGAGGAGGTGCGACCGGTCGAGTTTCGTTCCCCACAACGCATCGCAGGCCACGAGTGTCGCGGCCGCGTCGCTGCTCCCGCCGGCCATGCCGCCGGCGACCGGGATCCCCTTCCGGATCTCGAGCGCCACGCCCGCGTCGATCCTGGTCCGGGTGGCCAGCAGGGCAGCCGCCCTGACAGCCAGGTTGTCGGCGTCGAGCGGGATACCGGCCACGGTCTCCGGCGACTCGTCGGCGCCGCGGACCGTGACCGTGATCCCGCCGCCCGGGAGAGGGGCAGCCGCCACCTCGTCGTACAGGCTCACCGCCTGGTAGACCGATGCCAGCTCGTGGAACCCGTCGGAGCGGGGCGGCCCGACCATGAGCGCCAGATTCACCTTCGCCGGCGTACGCACGACCACGGCACGTTCCGCACTCACCGCACTCACCGGCTGGGCTTCCTCTCACTCGTCCGTGCATCGTCAGACTGGTTGTGCTCGATCCTCGTCGCCCGAAGTCCCTCGGCGATCCGGGCGAACGCCGCCACGTCGAGTCGTTCGCCTCGGGCGGCCGGGTCTACTCCGGCGCTCCGCAGCGCCTCCTCGGCCAGCCGTGGCGAACCGGCCAGCCCGGCCAGCGCCGAGCGGAGGGTCTTGCGCCGCTGCCCGAACGCGGCGTCGACCACCGCGAAGACCTCGTCCCGCGACGCGCTGGTCGAAGGCGGTGGGCGCCGGGTGAACGCCACCAGACCGGAGTCGACGTTGGGCTGCGGCCAGAAGACGGTACGCCCCACCAGGCCGACCTTGCGGACCTGTGCGTACCACGCGGTCTTCACGCTCGGGATGCCGTAGATCTTCGACCCTGGCGCGGCGGCGAGCCGCTCGGCGACCTCCAACTGGACCATGACGAGGCCGTGCTGGATCGACGGGAGGTGAGCGAGAACCTCGAGGAGCACGGGTACGGCGATGTTGTACGGCAGGTTGGCGACCAGCGCCGTCGGATCCCCCGGACCGGTCAGGGCACCTGCCCGCTCGGGCAGCCGGGTCAGCTGGAGCGCGTCGGCGTGGACGACGGAGAGCCGGTCGGCCTGCCCCGGCGCGAACCGCGCGACCGTCCGCGGCAATGCCGCCGCCAGCGCCTCGTCGATCTCCACCGCCACGACCTGCGTGACCGCGTCGAGCAACGCCAGCGTCAGCGAGCCGAGCCCGGGGCCGATCTCGAGGACGACATCACGCGAACCCACGCCGGCGGCCCGTACGACGCGCCGGACCGTGTTGGGGTCGGTGACGAAGTTCTGGCCGCGCTGCTTGGTGGGGCGAATCCCCAGCTCACCGGCCAGCGCACGCACCTCCGCCGGCCCGAGGAGCCTCGGGCCGGCGGAGGTCGCGCCAGACGCCTCGCTCACGGTGGGAACGCTATCGGTCTCCCACCCGGGCGCCTGCGCGTACTCGCCTTCAGCTGATGGTTTCGGTCCCGCCTCTCAGCTGAAGAGCCGGCTCCCGCAGACGGGCCACTGACCGGCGCCCGACCGCTGGTAGAGGAGCTTCGCGCGGTAGGTCTGCTCCGCCGAGGAGTTGTCGACCGGGTTCCCGGACCCGCCGACCGACTCCCAGGTCGACAGCGAGAACTGGTACAGCCCGTAGTAACCCGCCGGGTTGACCGCGTCCGGGTTGCCACTGGACTCGCAGTCGGCGAGGGCCGCCCAGTTGAGGCTGTCGACCGAGCCGCCGACCGAGCCTCCGCCCGAGGGACGCTCCTTGGTGCCGACGACGACCACCTTGTCGACCGGCTTGGACACCACCCGCTGGGAGAGGACCTTGGTGCTGGCCTTCTTGCCGTCGACGTAGACGATCCGAACGACCTGCGCCTTCGTGCCTCGCTCGCCCGAGCGTTCGACCTTGCTCTGGTCGTCGTACATCGACGAGTCCTCCTTGCGGACCGTCTTGTACGGAATCGCGACCGTGATCTGGCGCGTACGGGTGTCGATCCGGTTGATCGAGATCGTGACGCCGTCGTCGACCATGGTGGACAGGGCGGGTCTGATCCTGTCGTCGGCGTCGATCTTGACCTTGGCGGCGGCCAGCGCCTCCTCGACGGTGAGGACGGGTGCCGAGATCCCGGTCCGGGTGCCGTCGTGCTTGACGACGATGCGTTTGACCGTACGCACGTCGACGCCGAGACCCTTCCGG
The DNA here is from genome assembly GCF_040120725.1 of Actinopolymorpha sp. B9G3. Taxonomy (NCBI): domain Bacteria; kingdom Bacillati; phylum Actinomycetota; class Actinomycetes; order Propionibacteriales; family Actinopolymorphaceae; genus Actinopolymorpha; species Actinopolymorpha sp. B9G3. The sequence continues at coordinate 22,492 of NZ_JBEEAB010000030.1, forward strand.
CCGATCCCGACCGAACGGCTGGCCGACATCTTCGCTCCGGCGAAGCGGACGCCGAGATCGTTGAACGCTTCCCCGACGCTCAACGCGGTCACCCAGTGGGTCTGCTTCCTGCCGTCGACCATGAGTGTCAACGGGCGGGAGTAACGGACCGCGATCCGGCTACCGTCCGTGATCTTGGTGGACGGACCCGGCGCCACGAGATCGCGATCGCTGACCGGGATCTCCGCTGCTTGAAGAACGTCGGCCACTGAGGAGCCGAACGTGTGGACGGTGCGATCCTTGCCGTCGACCGAGACAGTGACGGCCTTGTCAAGTGTGGCGTAGGCGGCGCCGCTGAGACCAAGTGCCCCTACGACTGCGATGCCAACGGCACCGATCAAACCCTTCTTATGCACGGTGCTCCGATGCTTGCGCTTTCCGGGCACGGGCACGAGTGGCGCCAGCAAGCGGCAGTGTCGGCGCCCTCTCCCCTCCCCTTGAGAGGACACGACAGCTGACGTGCTCTTCAGCGTCGTCGGAGCGCCTTGCGAAACCCCCCTGGTACGCCGCCCGAGGCTTCCCGACCCCGGCCAACGCTTGGCGACGATACGGGAGGATCCCGCACTCATCAACCCAGTGTGTAAATTCTCTCCCCAATACACTACGCACCGTAGCCAATACGGCCCGAAGGGGCAGGAGGCCCGCATCCGGCCATTGGTACGGACCTGGCGCGCGTGACACCTCGGGGCTTGCGCAGATGACCACGCTGACCATGCCAGCGTCCCTGGTCGGGCAGGGCACGCACCTGGCTGGGAGGGCAGCCTCACCTGGCTGGAGGGACATACACCTGGCCAGCTAGGGGGTGTCTGATGGATCACGATCGATCAGTGAGCGGCGTATCCGCGCCCGGCTGGCAAGGCCGAGGAGGAAGGCGCACTGGTCTTGTGCGCCGATCGACGAGAACGCAGCCAGGCGGGATGCGGGACGCCGCGAGCCGATCGCGATCCATCAGACACCCCCTAGGAGCGTGGCCCCGGGCAAGGGGTCGACGCCTGTCCCGGGTACCGCGAGCCTCGCTGGCCAGGACAGTCAGAGGGTCTGCTGGCCGGCGTCGTAGACGGGCAGCCCGTCCGGCCCCACCCGTACGACGTCGGTGGGGCGGTGCACCTCCAAGCGACCGTCGTGGAACAGGTGACGCACTGTCACATCCCGAACGAGCACGAGATAGTCCGCGAGCATCCGCCGGTGGCAGCGCCACCACACGCTCTCCGCACACATCACGGTCGTACGCCGGCCCGTGGCGTCGACCAGCAGCGTGTCGACCGCCTCGGCGAACTCGGCCGAGCGCATGTGCGCCGCATACCCCGCGAAGGCAGGCTGCCGGAGCGCCACGTCGGGCGAGTCGGCGGGAGCCTTGCGCCAGCCACCGAGCCGGCGCTCCCACCGGTAGTCGATCCCGTGCTCGGGCAGCCACTCCTCCAGGGCAGACCGGGCGACCTGCGGGTTCCGGCGGCTACCGGGGGCCGTCCGGACGTCGACGAGAAGCCGCACGCCGGCGGCCCGCAGGAGCGCCGCCAACTCGTCGGCCGACGCGGTGCCGTGGCCGACCGTCAGGACCTCCATGCCACCTCTCTACCCGACTGCCGGCCCGCCTCGTTCGCTGTGCGAGCGCGATCGACACGGACCCGGGCGACCAGGAGAACCCGATCCGACGGGCGTCAGCGCCGCCTGAAGCGGGTCAGCAGTCCGAACGGGTACGGCATGGGGCGGTCGCTGATGGTGGTGAGTTGTTCCATGTGGTCGTCGGAGAGTGGGCTGTCGGCGGTGGCCAGGTTGTCCTCGAGTTGTTCCGGTGTCCGCGCTCCGATGATCGGCGCGGTCACGCCGGGGCGCTGCATAACCCAGCGCAGTGCCACCTGGGCCGGGGTCCGGCCGGTCTTCTCGCCGATCTCGACAAGCGCGTCGATCACGTCCCACGTACGCGCGTTGGCGTAGGTCTGCCAGGCTTCGGGCCAGCCGCCCGCGTCAGGATCCGCATCCACCCGGCTGCCAGCCGGCGGGGCTTCCATGTCACGCTGGTACCGGCCGGTCAGCCAACCACCCCGCAGCGGGCTCCACGGGATGATCCCGACACCCTCGTTGCGGCTGACCGGGACCAGATCCCATTCCGCCTCGCGGTCCAGCAGGTTGTAGAGCGGCTGGAGGCAGGAGAACGGCTCCCAGCCGTGCTGGCGGGCCAGGTCGATGGCCTTCTGCAGCTGCCAGCCGGCGTAGTTGCTGGCACCGAGGAAGCGGACCTTGCCGCTGCGTACGAGACCGTCGAGCGTGGACAGCGTTTCCTCGAGCGGCGTGGCGTCGTCGAAGACGTGGGTCTGGTAGAGGTCGATGTAGTCCGTGCGAAGCCGACGCAGGCTCGCCTCGACAGCGCTGAGCAGATGCTTACGCCCACCGCCGCCATCATTGGGGCCGGGACCCATGTCGCCGTACGCCTTCGTCGCGATCACCAGGTCATCGCGCGACTGCCGTTCCAGCCAACGTCCCAGGATCTCCTCCGAGACACCGGCGCTGTAGACGTCGGCGGTGTCGATGAACGTCCCACCCGCCTCGACGAACCGGTCCAGCATCCGATGGGCGGTCTCCTCGTCGGTCCGCGCGCCGAAGGACATCGTCCCGAGGCACAACTCACTGACTTTCAACCCAGTACGGCCGAGATATCTGTAGTCCATGGGCTGGACGGTAGGAGCTGGAGTGCGCTCAAGGTCAAGAAGGACGACGACGGCACCGACCAACCCGCGGGCCGGCCGGTCCGTCCCGTGCAGGGACCACCAAGGTGGCTACCAGGTGCCTACCAGGCCCCGAAGGCCGCCTCGGTCGCGGCGTTGATGGACGTGCAGAGGGTCCGCTCGTCCACGCCGCGGATCTCCGCCATACACCGGACCGTGAGCGGGAGGAGGTAGCTCGCGTTGGTACGCCCGCGGTACGGATGGGGCGTGAGGTACGGCGCGTCGGTCTCGACGAGGAGCCGCTCCTCCGGAACGACAGCCAACGCCTCCCGCAACGACGAGGCGTTCCGGAACGTCACCGTGCCGGCGAACGACAGGAAGTAGTCCCTGCGCACGCACTCGCGCGCCATCGCGACGTCACCGGAGAAGCAGTGCATCACCACCCGGTCCGGCGAACCCTCCTCGGCGAGCACCCGCAGCACGTCGTCGTGGGCGTCCCGGTCGTGGATGACGAGCGCCTTGTCGTGCGCCTTCGCCAACCCGATGTGCGTGCGGAACGCGTCCTCCTGGACCTTCCACCCCGACTCGGGCGTACGAAAGTGGTCGAGGCCCGTCTCGCCGACCGCCCGCACCCGCGCACTCGCCCCAGCCAGCCGGTCGATCTCGGCGAGCGCGGCGTCGAGCTCACCCGCCTCCGCCAGCGCCGGGACTTCGTTAGGGTGCAGCGCCACTCCCGCAACCAGGGCCGTGAACCGGTCGGCCACCTCCACGGCCCACTGCGCGCCGGGCAGGTCGCAGCCGATCTGGACGATCCGGGGCACTCCGGCCGAGGCCGCGCGCGCGAGCGCAGCCTCGACCTCCGGTTCGTCGATGGGTGCGTCCGGCCGGCCGTCCGCCGTCCGGCGTACGACGTCGAGGTGGCAGTGCGAGTCGACGACCGGCGACACCAGAGGCGCCGGAATGGGCGGTGGATCGGACCGGCCACCGGTGCTGCCGGCGGGGCTCACAGGGACTCCGGCTGCACTCTCGTGGCCACCGGAAGGGCTGGTCACAGGGACTCCGGTTCCTCCTCGATCCGCGGGAACAACGGGCGTCCCTTGGTCACCACGGACCCCGCCGGAAGGATCCCCCACCGGCCCGCGTTGGTGAGCGGCTGGACGTCGAGTTCACCGAGGGAACCGGCCGCCCCCAGCTGCGCCCACAGGGCCGCCGCGGCCTTCGGCATCACCGGGTTGAGCAGCACGGCGATCGCCCGCAGCGACTCGGCCGCGGTGTAGAGGATCGTGCCCAGCCGGGAGTGTGCGCCGGGCGAGTCGTCCTTCGCGACCTTCCACGGCTGTTGTTCGGTGAGGTAACCGTTGACCGCCGACACGAACCCGTCGATCGCGGCGAGTGCGTCCTGGAACCGCAGGGCGCTCACCGCGTCGTCGGCGGTGCGTACCGTCTCTGCGAGCTTGTCGGCGAGCACCTGCTCGGCGGGACCGTGGTCAGAGGCGCGCGGCAGCGTGCCGCCGAAGTACTGCCCGACCATGGCCGCCACCCGGGACGCGAGGTTGCCCAACCCGTTGGCCAGCTCGGAGGTGTAGACCGCGCGCAGGTGCTCCCACGAGAAAGAGCCGTCCGCGCCGAACTGGATCGCCCGCAGCAGGTAGTAGCGGAACGCGTCCGACCCGAACGTGTCGACGATCTGGCTCGGCGCGATGCCGGTCAGCTTCGTCTTGCTCATCTTCTCGCCGCCGACCAGCAGCCAACCGTGGGCGAAGACCGTCTGCGGCAGGGGCAGGCCCGCCGCCATCAGCATCGCCGGCCAGATCACCGCGTGGAAGCGAAGAATGTCCTTGCCCACCAGGTGAACGTCGGCGGGCCACACCCGCTTGAACAGGAGCGGGTCGGTGCGGTAGCCGGCGGCGGTGACGTAGTTGAGCAGCGCGTCGATCCAGACGTACAACACGTGGTCGTCGTCCCACGGCACCGGAATGCCCCAGTCGAACGTCGACCGGGTGATCGACAGGTCCTGCAGGCCCTGCTTGACGAACGCCACGACCTCGTTGCGCGCGCTCGACGGCTGCACGAACTCCGGGTGCTCGTTGTAGTAGGCCAACAGCTTGTCGGTGTAGGCCGAGAGCCGGAAGAAGTAGTTGGTCTCCGAGAGCATCTCGACCGGACGGCCGTGCACCGGGCAGAGCTTCTCGCCGCCCACACCGTCGACCAGCTCCGCGGGGATCTTGAACTCCTCGCAGCTCACGCAGTAGGGGCCCTCGTAGGTGCCCGGGTAGACCTGGCCGGCGTCGTACAGATGCTGCCAAAACTCCCGAACCCGTTCGGTGTGCCGGGTTTCGGTCGTACGGATGAAGTCGTCGTTGCTCGCGTCGATGGTCTCGAGCACCGGCTTCCAGGCCGTCTCGACCAGGCGGTCCGCCCACGTGCGGGGGCCGACGCCGTGCGCCTCCGCGCTCCGCATGACCTTCTGGCCGTGTTCGTCCGTGCCGGTCAGGAACCACACGGCCTCGCCGCGCTGGCGGTGCCAGCGGGCCAGGACATCGGCGGCAATGGTCGTGTAGGCATGCCCGATGTGGGGTGCGTCGTTGACGTAGTAGATGGGCGTCGTGACGTAGAACGCCTTGTTGCCCCCGGTGTCCGGGCGGTGCTGTGCGGCATCGTCCATGTCCGTGATCCTAGTAAGGCCGGCCAGACGATCAGCCGATGACCTTCACCGCGTGGGTGGCGAGGCGACGGCGGCGGCGTAGACGGTCCGGCGTGGTGTGCCGGTGACCTGCGCGACCTCGGTGATCGCGTCCTTGCGGGAGGCGCCGGCGTCGACCAGGGAGTCGACCTGACGCCGGAGCTCGGCCACGTCGACGGCGGCTCGTACGGTTTCCGGAGCTCCCTCCACCACGACCGTGATCTCGCCGCGTACGCCCTTGTCCTCGACCCACTCCGCCAGCGCGGCCAGCGGTTCCCGGCGTACCTCCTCGTGGATCTTGGTGAGCTCACGGCACACCGCGGCCCGGCGGTCGGGGCCGAAGGCGGTCGCCATCGCCTCGAGGGTGACGCCCAGCCGGTGGGGCGCCTCGAAGAAGACCATGGTCCGGCGTTCGGTGGCGAGGTCGGCCAGCCGCCTCCCACGCTCGGATGCCTTCCGCGGCAGGAACCCCTCGAAGCAGAACCGGTCGACCGGCAGTCCGGAGACGGCGAGGGCGGCCAGCACCGCGGACGGGCCGGGGACGACGGTGACGTGCACGCCGGCATCGACCGCGGCGGCGACCAGCCGGAACCCTGGGTCGGAAACCGACGGCATGCCCGCGTCGGTCACCAGCACGACCCGCTGGCCGGCGGCGAGCGCGTCCAGGAGTTCGGTCGTACGCCTGGCCTCGTTGCCTTCGAAGTACGACACGATCCGCCCGGCCACCTCGACACCGAGCCCGGTCAGCAACCGGCTCAGGCGGCGGGTGTCCTCCGCGGCCACCACATCGGCGCCTGCGAGCTCGGTCCCGAGCCGGGGTGGCGCGTCGGCGAGAGACCCGATCGGCGTGGCGGCCAGGACGAGCACCCCGCCGTGGCGATCATCGCGGGCGGGGGGCTGCGTACGCGGTGTCACCGATCCATCCTCGCACCCAGGTTCTGCCTGGTGTTGCCGGCGACAGGCCGGACGCTATCCGTACGATGACCGGGATGACCACGACGTCCGACCGTGCCGGCGGCCCAGAGCCGGCATCCGGCCAGGCCAGCTTCGCGCAGTCGACCGCCGTGGTGGTCGGTCGCGACAGTGAGGGCCGGCCCCTCCCGTCCCTGCGCGAGCGCCTCTGCCCGCCGATGCCCGACGACGGTATCTGGGGGTGGGTCGGCCCGCTGCTGATCACGGTGTTCGCGGCGGTCCTGCGGCTGATCGACCTCGGCCGGCCGGCGAAGTTCGTCTTCGACGAGACCTACTACCCCAAGGACGCGTTCAGCCTGCTGCGCTACGGCGTGGAGCACCAGTTCGTCGACAAGGCGAACGAACGCATCCTCGCCGGCGACCTCGACGTCCTCGACGGTCCGGCATTCGTCGTCCATCCACCGGCGGGCAAGTGGCTGATCGCCCTGGGCGAGTGGGCGGTCGGGATGGACCCGTTCGGCTGGCGGGTCGCGATCGCGCTGTTCGCCACCCTGTCGATTTTGGTGATGGCCCGCGTCGTACGCCGACTCACCCGCTCGACGCTGCTCGGCTGCCTGGCCGGCTTCCTGTTCGCCCTCGACGGCCTGCACCTGGTCGAGAGCCGGATCGCTCTGCTCGACATGCCGGCGATGGTGTGGCTGCTGCTGGCGTTCGGTGCCCTGCTGATCGACCGCGACTGGGCCCGGCGCCGGTTCGTCGACGCCGTGGAACCCATCGGCCGCGTCGCCACCGGTGCCTGGGGCCCTGACCTCTGGTGGCGACCGTGGCGGCTCGTCGCCGGCGTGTGCTTCGGCGTCGCGGCCGCGACGAAGTGGAACGCAGCGTTCGCGCTGGCGGCGTTCGGCCTGCTCACCTGGGCGTGGGACATCGGCGCCCGGCGGGCGATCGGAGTCAGCATCGGCCTCGCCCACGCGGGGCGGATCGCACGCGACGCGGTACTGGCGTTCACCACGGTCGTCGGCACGGCCATCGCCGTGTACCTCCTCTCATGGGCCGGCTGGTTCGCCTCGCCCGACGGCTACGACCGGACGTGGGCGCAGGACCGGCCGGCGAGCGGCCTGGCGGTGCTGGTGCCCGACGCGCTGCGGTCGTTGTGGCACTACCACGCCGAGATCATGTACTTCCACACCCACCTCACCGAGAAGCACCAGTACGCCTCTGATCCGTTCGGCTGGCTGGTCATCGCCCGGCCGGTGTCCTTCGACTGGGTAGACAAGATCGGACCCGACCAGGGGTGCCCCACCAGCCGCTGCGTCCAGGAGATCCTCGGCATCGGCACTCCCGTGCTGTGGTGGGGAGCCGTCCTCGCACTGGCCGCCTGCGGCATGTGGTGGGTCGCGGCCCGCGACTGGCGCTTCGGCGTCCCGCTGGTGGGAGTCGCGGCGACCTGGCTGCCGTGGTTCGCCTACACCGACCGGCCGATCTTCTACTTCTACGCGATCGTGATCCTGCCCTGGCTCGTCATCGGGGTGGTGCTCGTCCTGGGCAAGATCCTCGGGCCCGCCGACGCTTCGCCGACCCGCCGGATGTGGGGCGCGGCCGCCGTCGGTGGATTCACCCTTCTCGTACTGCTGAACTTCGCCTATCTCTACCCGATCCTCACCGATCAGGTCATTCCGTACGACGAATGGCTGAACCGGATGTGGTTCCGCTCCTGGGTTTAGCCGGATGCCCGTCGCCGCCGCGTTTGGTGGCGCCCGATAATTCGATGGGTACGGCCGCGAATTGATGACATGATCCTCCCGCCCGTGCTGGCCAAGAAAATGGGCCGCACATCAGGTTGCGACGAGGGAGGCGGGCACATGTCGGGTGGCAGTCGGATCACCTTGTTGCGTTGGCAGCTCGACGTCGCGTGGTCGTTGCTCGAGTTACATCTGGGCGATCTCAACGACGAGGAATGCCTGTGGGAACCCACCGTCCACTGTTGGACCGTACGTCGTCAGGGTGGTGGTCGATGGTGCGCGGACTGGGAGGTTCCCGCACCACAACCGGCACCGGCGCCCTCGATCGCCTGGCTGCTGTGGCACATCGGTTTCTGGTGGACACAAACCTATGACAGCTGTTTCGGTACGCACGGCCGCCTCTTGCGTACCGACTTCGAATGGCCCGGAAGCGCCGACGCGGCAGTGCACTGGATCCTGGACTGCAAGGAACGCTGGAGCGCGGCGGTGGACGCACTCGACGAAGCGGAGCTGGACTCCCACGCGCGCAGTGGCTGGTTCCTCCGCGGCACAAAGCCGTTCGGCCATGTCGTGGCCTGGGTCAACACCGAGCTGATGAAGAACGCGGCGGAGCTTGGGCTCCTGCGCAAGCTGCACGCGGCCGCGTCGTACGAAGAAGAGTCCGCCGCCTGCTGACGCGTCCTTGGCAGGTCGTGCAACGGGACCTTCGACCCTGGGGTGCGGAGAATGCGGCGACGAAAGTGAGAGATGACCACTTTCGCATCCGCGAGAAAAATGGTCACACCTGGGAAAGACTCGGCACACACGGGGGAATACCTCGTACATCAGAAAGCGACTGGAGCCAGAACGCATTCTGATACCCAGAAACGGTCGTCATCGCCGGAGCGGTCGTCGAGTGGGAAACGGGAGGCTCACTCATGGGTGACGTCGCGCGGATCACCGAGATCTCGGCCCGGTCCGCACAGAGCTTCGACGACGCGATCCGGGTAGGGATCTCGCGGGCGACGCTGACCCTCCGCAACGTCACCGGCGCCTGGGTAAAGGAACAACAGGTGAAGGTCCAAGACGGGCAGATCACCGAATACCAGGTCAATCTGCTCGTCACGTTCGTCCTGGACTGACAGCCGTCCGCAGGCCGGACCAGTTCCGCACCCGCGCGGGCGACCGTCATCGTGGGGCAGGATGCCTCGCGACGATTCGTGCGGAAGAAGGCCTGACATGCACGCGTCTGTCGGTGATCGCATCGTGGTTCGGACCGAGAGCCTCGGCCTGCCGCCACGGGAGGGAACTGTCCAGGAGGTCCTCGGCGGACCGGACGCCGAGCACTACCGCGTGGCCTGGGACGACGGTCACGAGTCCGTGCTGTCTCCGGGTCCGGACACCCGCGTGCTACCCGCCAGGGGCGGAGTCCCACGGCAGCAGGCGGCACCGGCGGCGAGGACCCGGCCCGCCGGCCCGCATGACCCGGTCGAACGCATCATGAGCAGCCCGGTCGCCACGATCGACGGCCACGACTCGCTGCGGGTCGCCGCCGAGACCCTGACCGCCGCCCAGATCGGGGCGCTGATCGTGACGAGCGACGAGGACGACAGACCGCTCGGCCTCATTTCCGAACGCGACGTCGTACGCGCACTCGCCGCCGGTGGCGACCCCGACGAGGTCTGGGCGGCGGACGTGGTGGGCCTCGACACGGTGTGGGCGAATCCCACCGACTCCACGTTCGATGTGGCGAGGCTGATGCGCGACGCCGAGGTCCGGCACATGCCGATCCGATCCGGCGAGAACTGCGTCGGGATGGTCTCGATCCGCGACGTCCTCAGGATCCTGATCGGCTCGTAACCGTCGACCGCCAAAGCAATTCTCGGGGTGCATGCGCAAAGAAAGAGGGGAGCCCTTCGGCGCCCGCGGTTCGAGTCACCTTGCGCCCCCCGTTTCCCCGAACCGCTTCCACCAAAGGGCTTCCCTGTCCGAATACCTCACCATCACCACGGGGTGTGCCGGACGGGCCGTTGGTCCCGAGGCGGTCGGGACATTGGCCATCGCGGGAGAACGCGTCGCCGCTCGCCTCGTCTCCACTCGGGCGTACACGGGGCGCGTCGCCGCTCGGCGCAGGCGCGGCGACGTCGCCAGTCGACGTCGCCAGTCGCTGTCACCAGCTGGAGTCGAGCGGCATCCCCTCGGTGTAGCCGGCCGCACTCTGGACACCAACAACCGCGCGTTCGTGGAACTCCTCGAGGTTCGTCGCCCCGACGTAGGTGCATGAGCTGCGGACCCCGGCCACGATGGCGTCGAGGAGGTCCTCCACGCTCGGATGCTCCGGGTCCAGATACATCCGCGCACTGGAGATGCCCTCGCCGAACAACCCCTTGCGGGCGCGTTCGAACGGCGTGTCCTCGGCGGTACGGAACCGCACCGCGCGGGCCGACGCCATCCCGAAGCTCTCCTTGTAGAGCCGGCCCTCGTGGTCGCGTTGCGCGTCGCCCGGCGACTCGTACGTACCGGCGAACCACGAACCGATCATCACGTTGGCCGCCCCTGCGGCGAGTGCGAGCGCCACGTCGCGTGGATGGCGTACGCCGCCGTCGGCCCACACATGCTTGCCGAGCGCACGTGCCCGCGTGGCGCATTCGTACACCGCGGAGAACTGCGGCCGGCCCACCGCCGTCTTCATCCGGGTGGTGCACATGGCGCCGGGGCCGACGCCGACCTTCACGATGTCGGCGCCCGCGGCCACCAGGTCGCTGACACCTTCGGCGGTGGCGACGTTGCCCGCCACGATCGGCACGGACGGCTGGAGGGCGCGAAGGAGCCGGAGGACGTCGAGAGTGCGTTCCTGATGTCCGTGCGCGGTGTCGACGACCAGGACGTCCACACCGGCGTCGAGGAGCGCCTTGGCCTTGGTCTCGACGTCGCCGTTGATGCCGAGCGCGGCACCGATCCGGAGCTTGCCGCCCGCATCCGTGGCGGGTTCGTACAGGCTCGCGCGAAGTGCCCGGAGGCGGGTGAGGATGCCGACGATCCGTCCGTCCGCGTCGACGACCGGCGCGAGCCGGTGCCGGCCATCGTGCAGCTGGTTGAACGCGTCCTCGGCGTCGATGCCGGCGGGCAGGGTGAGCAGTTCGGTCGACATGATGCCGCCGAGCTGGGTGAACCGGTCGACTCCTTCGCAGTCGGCCTCGGTCACGACACCGATCGCCCGGCCGTCCTCGACGACGATGACCGCGCCGTGTCCGCGCTTGGGGAGCAGGTTGATCGCCTCGCCCACCGTTCCTGTGCGGACCATCGTGATGGGCGTGTCGTAGACGGTGTGCCGTCGCTTGGTCCAGGACACGACGTCGGCGACCACGTCGACCGGGATGTCCTGGGGGATGATGGCCAACCCGCCGCAGCGGGCCACGGTCTCGGCCATCCGGCGGCCGGAAACGGCGGTCATGTTCGCGGCGATGATGGGGAGGGTCGTGCCGCTGCCGTCGGCGGTCGCCAGGTCGACGTCGAGCCGGGACGCGACCGCCGAGCGGTTGGGTACGAGGAACACATCCGAGTACGTGAGATCCTGCTCAGGAACCCGGTCATGGAGGAAGCGCATGTCCACCCCCTTGCGTCGTCGGCGGCTGGGGTGGCCCCCAGGTGATCGAGTGTGACCGTCGCCCTCAGCATGGTCCTCGACCACTTGCAGGCTACGACTGCTCCGCAACCCGCCGCGTGGGTGTCCCGTCCACCATGCTGCCAGTCCTACGCCGGTCCCGCGACCAGGAATGTCCCGGCTGCCCGGTTGGTTGCGTCATCGGCGAGAACCCGACCGAAGGTCCGATTCGAGGAGGCCCCATGCCGTACGTCAATGTCCGGATCACCCGCGACGGCGCCACCGCCGAGCAGAAGGCCGAGTTGATCAAGGGCGTGACCGACCTGCTCGTGCGGGTCCTCGACAAGGATCCGGCGCGGACCTTCGTCGTGATCGACGAGGTGGACACGGACAACTGGGGCGTCGGCGGGATCTCCGTCAGCGAGTTCCGCCGGAACAGCACCTGACGGTACGCACGACGCGATCCATCACCCGGTTCGACCACGGCATGGGCGCCGCTGCGACACGTGCCGCTGCGACAGGTGCCGCTGCGATCAGGACCCCGGCGACGCCGGAAGTCAGGCGCCCTTCGCCGTGTCGACGGCTTCGGCCACTTCGGCCACTTCAGCCACTTCGGCGTCTTCGGCCGTGAGCTGGAACACCCGGGACTTGGAGATCCCCAGGATGCGAGCGGCGTCGCGTCCCGGCATACCGACGCCACGCAGGAGCCTGGCGGCCCGACGCAGCGACAGCATGCGCGCGTGATGCGCTTCCTGCTCCTCGCGGGCGTGCGTGTCCGCGGCGTCCAGGGCGTCGGCCACCTCATCCGGGAGCAACCAGTCGACCCGCATGTCGACCGCTGAAGCATCCCCCCCGGATGCTTCAGCGATCAGGCGGGCGGCGACGGAGGTCACCTCGTCCCATGACTTCGCGGCCGCCGCTCCCACACCGTCGACACGGATCACCCAGGCGCTGGCGTCCGGCATGTACTCGGCCGACACGTCGAACGTGGCCACGGCCAACCCCCCTTTTGCTCTCCCGTGCAGGGGCCCGCCCCCCGTAAGCGGGCCCCGCTGGCGACGCACGCTGGTCCCGCACCGTTCCCGCCGGCAGATCCCCCTGGATGTGAACCGGTTGCACGACCAACTGGACGAGAGGAAATTATCTTCCTCGCCGACTGGCGTCCAGCGGCCTGGACGTCAGGCGAGCAATCCCATTGCCCTCTCGTTGACCAGAGATTTGGCCGAAACCGCAAATCCTTCGAGCGCCGCGACCGGAAGGACTTCCAGAGGGGTCTTCAAACGGGTGACATGTCCGGTAAGAGGGAAAATCTTCCGAAGAACACGAAATGACAACGATTGGCGATGCGGGTGCCACCTTGAAGAGACCCCGGTGGGCTGCGGTCGCCAGGACGAGCGGCAAGTTGGCGAGCGCGCCCCACTCCCACCTCGGGCCCAAATGTGATCTGCATCACATGGCAGGTTCCACCGCTATCGATCATAGTAGGCGGCGGAATCCGCGAAGTCAGCCGTCGGTAGGGAGCCACAAATCGGGCTATTTCTTGCTATGAGGGATTCGTTCAATCCCCAACGGGCCTGAGGTCAAGAAGGTCTTTCTCGCAGAACGTACGCGGCAATGCGCCTAACGTGCGTCGCCATCATCGCCACGGGATGCCGGACACGCGCGGGCCGGAATTCTGGCGTACTACGACGCGCGATCGTAGCTGATGGTGACGAGGTCACTGGATAGGAACAAAGATCCTCTGTTAGGACTATCTCACCATCGATCGTGCCTATCCGGGCGCGTGACGACCCGCTTCGCCGAGCTCCGCCCAGTGGTGTCGTGTCCCCATCTCGGTTTGGGCGGAGACGGAGGACCCAACGTGAGTGGAACCCCATCGCTGGTGGGGTTCTGGGGTTAAGCCGCCGTCACAGGCAGGCCGGGCATTCCTCTCGCCCGAACCCGACAGCTAACTCCGCGGGCGACGAGAGGGAACGGATCCTGCATGCCCTATAAGGCAAAACACCGCGGCACCACCCGGCGCCGAAAAGTGGCGAAGAAAGTCACCAGGACAGCCGCACTCACCGGCGTCGCCGCGGCGGTACCCATGGTCGGTTTCGCGGCACCTGCGCACGCCGCCACGGCCGACACCTGGAATCGCCTCGCGCAGTGCGAGAGTAGCGGCGACTGGAGCATCAACACCGGCAACGGCTATTACGGCGGCCTGCAGTTCGCCGGTCCCACCTGGCGTGAGTTCGGCGGCACGAAATATGCGTCCCGCGCAGACCTCGCGACCAGGGCCGAACAGATTGCCATCGCCGAGAAGGTTCTCGACGTCCAGGGCTGGAACGCCTGGCCCGCCTGCTCCCGCAAGCTCGGCCTCGACGAGGGCGACAAGGCAGGGAGCGCGGGGAGTCCCTCCAGCACCAAGACCACCAAACAGCAGCGAGCCCGGGACAGCGCGAGCGCGCGCGCCGCCAGGTCCGCCCGCGCCGCTCGGTCGGCGCCGAAGTCGGCACCGGCGCGCAAGCCGGCAGCGGGCACTTATGTGGTCCGGCCGGGCGACACCCTCTCCGGCATCGCCCGGGCGAACCGGGTGCCGGGCGGCTGGAGTGCGCTGTGGAAGATCAACCGTGGTGTGATCGGATCGAACCCGGACCTGATCCTCCCCGACGCCCGGCTGCGTCTCGTGGGCAAGGCCAGCCCGGCGAACGATCGCGCTCCCAGCAAGAAGAGCTCGGCGCGTGACGCGGGCGCCCAACGGTCGTCGCGGTCCTCTGACCGGTCGTCGGACCAGCAGGCCGCAAAGCCGGCAGCCAAGGGTTGGGTCCTGCCACTCACGTCGTACCGCCTGACCGCGCGGTTCGGGCAGAGCGGGAGCAACTGGTCGTCATCGCACCACGGGCTCGACTTCGGCGCCAGCAGTGGTTCGCCGATCCGCGCCGTCGGAGCAGGTCGGATCGTCAGCGCGGGATGGGACGGCGCCTACGGCAACCGGATCAAGGTCCGGCACGCCGACGGCACCGTCACCCTGTACGCGCACATGTCCCGCCTGGCACGGACCTCGGGCGAGGTCGGCGCCGGGACCGTGATCGGTTACGTCGGCGCCACCGGCAACGCGACTGGTCCGCACCTGCACCTCGAGGTCCGGCCCAACGGGGGCGGTCTGAACACCGCGATCGACCCGTACGCCTGGCTCGAGAGCAAGGGCCTGCGCCCCTGAGTCGAGGAGTTCCTCCCCCGTGGCAATTCGCCTCACGGGGGAGGAATTCCGCATGAGGCCTTATGTCGGTGTCGCTCGGGTCATCAGACCACGAATTTCTGCCAGACGGCACTCGAAACTTGCCGAACTGCTGCGTAACGTGGCGCTTGGAATGACGGAGGCGCAGGTTTCCGGCGAAGACTTCACGTGAGATTCTCCGTTGACGTCGGCGCCCGCCCGTTCGTCGTCACCGACAACACCAGAAGTCCAACGCAGCAAGGACAATTGCGTCGCAGACGCTCGACTTCCACAAGGGCGTGGCGACCCGAGAGATCCCCTTTGTGGATGGTGCTGGCGGGAGATCTCGCTGACCACCGGACAGGAAACTCAGCCAGACCCCTCACCGCCGATTTCGACTCCGCACAAAGGGGGCGAAGGGGCGAGAGCAATGACAACGGATCCGCATGATCCCAGAAGGGATCAAGCACCTGGGACACGGGAGACCGAAACTGCCCAGGCTCCGGGAGTACCAGCCCAGGCAAAGCCTTCGGAGGAGACGTCGGAGCGTTCGTATGGCCGGACGACCGAACGGCCGGCCGAGCGCACCGAGCGGAGGACCGAACGGCCGGCGGGCGAGCGCGGAGAAGGGAAGGCCGGCGCTCTCGCGAAGATGCGCTCGTGGATGCCGCTCTTCGCACTCGGGTGCGTCAGTCTGATCGTGGGCATCATCGCGCTGGCATGGCCGGGCATCTCCCTCACCGCCGCGGCTGTCCTCTTCGCGATCCAGGTCCTGGTGTACGGCGTCTTCTGCTTCGCACGGGCGGCAGCCGGGGAATCGGACCGTGCCGGACCGGTCGTGATGGGATTCCTCGGGACCTTCGCGCTCATCGTCGGCGTTCTCGCGTTGCGCGATGGCGGGGCTTCGGTCGCCACCCTGGCCACGTTGTTCGGGGTGTTCTGGTTCGCCGCTGGAGCACTCGCCGTGCTGGCGACGCTCTTCGGTCCGGACCGTGGGCCTCGGTCCATGGGCCTTCCGATGCTCGCAGGGTGCCTGGCCGTCGTCGTGGGCATCATCACCCTTGCGATCGGCGGAACCTCGCTGGGCGTTCTCACGGCGATTCTGGGGATCTGGCTGCTGGTGTTCGGGGCGCTCACACTCGCCATGGCCGTCATGGCGAGATCGGCCGGGCGCGGCGCGAAAGGACGGCGGCGCGAGGCTGCTGCCGCGCACTGACCAGCGTCAGGCCTGCGGCTGGGGCGCGCCCAAGGATGGCTTGGGCGCGCCCTTAGGCTCGGTCCGCGCCGAGCATCTGGTGGGCAAGACGTTCGAGACCAGTACGGATCCGCCTCGCCGAAATCCGGCGTTCATGACGTTGGTAGGAGTAGACGTCGGGAGCGAGCGGGGCAAGCAGACTGTCGACGAGCGGGGCGGGATCGGGTACCTGCGCGTCCTTGAGCAGGGTCCGCACATGAACCCGCCAGAAGCCGTAGGCACCTGTCGCGAACCGCGCCTCCCCGACCTCTGCACCGAGCGCGAGATGGATGTGGCTCTCGAGCAGCTCGACCATCGCGGCATAGAAGGCGGCGAGCCGCTCGGCCGGCGGCGCCCCCGGGCCGAGTGGTGGATCACCGCGGAGCAGCTGCTCCTGCAGACTGCGTTCGTGTTCGTCGAGGAGGGCGCGTGCGATCGAGGCGATGTCGGGATAGCGGCGGTAGAGGGTGCCGCGACCCACACCTGCCGCGGACGCGACATCTCCCATGGTGACGTTGCGGGCTCCCCTAGCGGCGAAGAGTTCGGCTGCCGCGTCGAGTACCCGCTGGCGGTTGCGCGCGGCGTCGGCACGCTCGGGCCGAGACATGGCGAGCAGCCTATCCAACCGGTCACCGTGTCCAGGTTCGCTCGGCCTGTTCCGCCCAACGCCTTGCGGCGCTGGAAGGCCGCTCGTTATCTTCTCGTACAGCAGAGTAGTAATTCCGAATAGCGAAACTTTCGAGTTGGTTGAGACGTTCGGTCCGTCGTCCGTCCAGCGCTCCTCGGCCCGGACGACCCGACGTCACGATGGAGGGGCGGTCGTAGTGCCAGCCGGCAACCTGCCTGCATTTCCTTATGGTGCGGTGTATTTCCGCAAGTCGAACCCACCTCGCGAGGACTGGACACGGGACTACCAGACAGCGGCCGAGGACGGCCACAACGCCTTCCGGCACTGGTTCCTGTGGTCGGCCGTCGAGATCGCGCCCGGAGAGTTCGACTGGGCCGACTACGACCGCCAACTCGACCTCGCGGCCGACAACGGCATCAGGACCATCGTCGCGGAGATGATGACGTCGGCACCGGAGTGGGCGTTCCGTTCGCTGGCGCACGCGCGATTCGAACGCCGCGACGGCACACCGGTGCGTTCGACCATCAGCCCGAGCTGTGCGATCGGCGGCTTCCCCGGCCTCTGCCTCGACAACGAGGACGCGCGGGACCATGCCGGAGCCTTCCTGACCGCGCTGGTGACCCGGTACCGCGGCCACCCCGGCCTCGGCGGCTACGACATCTGGAACGAATGCGGTTACGGCGAGGACGTCTGCTACTGCCCGGCCACAGCCGAGAAGTTCCGCTCTTGGCTGCGCGAACGCTACGGGGATCTGCGTAGCCTCGGCGAAGCCTGGGGCCGGCACAGCTACGCCACCTGGGACGACATCGACCCACCGCGCACCATCGAGCCCTACGCCGACGTGCTCGACTGGCTCACCTTCCGCCAGGACAACGCCTACCGCCTGATGCGCTGGCGGGCGGAACTGGTTCGCTCGATCGATGGTGACTGCGCGCTCACCGCGCACGGAGTCGCGGGGAGCTTGACCCATGCCGCGCCGCGCGGCACCGACGACTGGCGTGCGGCGGCCGAGGTCGAGTCGTACGGCCTCACCTGGGGGTCGAGCCGACACGGTGACGAACCGTGGAAGCAGCTGCACGCGATGGATCTTGTCCGGTCGGCGTGCCGCGGCAAACCGTTCTGGCACGCCGAAGCCTATGCGGGACCGCTGTGGATGCAGCGCCAGGTGATCGGAAAGCCACGCGACGAAGGCCGGATCGCCTCGGTCGAGGACATCCGCTACTGGAATCTCGCGAGCTTCGCCGGCGGGGCGTCGGGGCTCTTCTATCTGCGGTGGCGGCCGTTGCTGGACGGGCCACTGTTCGGTGCGTTCGGTGCGTACGGCATGGACGGCTCACGCACAGACCGGTCGGCGATGGTGTCCTCCCTCGCTGAGTGGGCGACTGCGCCTGCGCAGCGACAGCTGTGGGAGTCCGGGCCGGCGCCGGCCGATGTCGGGATTCTCTACGTGCCGGAGACGCAGCTCTTCACCTATGCCCAGCAGGGAAGTACGGATCACTATGCGCGGGCGATGCAGGGCGCCTATCAGGGATTCTTCGCGAACAACATCCACGCGACCTTCGTACACATCGACGATCTCGAGGCCGGGGACGGCGCTGCCGCACCGGGCACTGTCAACCCGACCTTGCTCTACCTTCCGTTCCCCGTGATGTTGACGAAAGCGACCGCGGACAAGCTGCGCGCCTGGGTCGAGGCCGGCGGGACCCTTGTCGCCGAGGGGTGTCCGGCGTACTTCTCCGACCACGGCAAAGTCGGTACGGCTCAACCGCACCAGGGGCTCGACGCGCTGTTCGGAGCGCGCGAGTCCTATGTCGAGTTCACGCCCGACCTGCTCGACGACCTCTCGCTCCGCGTGGACGGCTCGACGGTGCACGGCGGTGTCTTCCTGCAGGCGTACGAACCGACGACGGGCACGCCGGTCGGGTGGTACGCCGATGGGAAGGTCGCGGCCGTCGACCACGCTGTCGGCGAAGGGCGGACGCGGCTGGTGGGAACGTTCCCGAGCGTGGGTTACCACCGCCATCATGCGCAGGGAACGCGAAGCTATTTCGCTCGGCTGCTGGACTGGGCGGGGCAGCGGCAGCGGGTCAGGGTCAGTGATTCGCGGGTGACCGCACGGGTCCACGACGGTGCCGGCGGTAGGTATCTCTGGTTGCTCAACCCGACCCGGGAACCGGTGCGGGTCACCGCCACTCTCGCCGCCACCGCGAAGGCCGTCGGCGAACTGGAGGTCCTGTGGGGTGGCGGCGAGAGCGCCGTCCTGGTTGACCAACATTCGATCGACGTCCAGTTGCCCGCCCGCGATGCCGTGGTGGTGGAACTCGGCTGAACCCGAGAAGCACCAGTCGCGCGTCCGGACGTTCGAGTGGTTCTGCGTGTCCTAGGGGGTGTCTGATGGTTCACGCACCCCTAGCGCTCCGCTCGTTGCTGGAGTTGCCGTGCCCAGTGTTGGGCGTACCCACCGAGAAGTCTGTCGGTGAACCAGCCGGCAAGGACGAAGACGGCAAGTGATACCGCAGCGACGAGAACGAACACCAGCATCGAGAGCGGGCCAGCGCCGAAAGTGATGAGCATGTCCGCCATGCTCATAGCGGCGGACCCGGCAGACCATGGGCCGGACTGCCGGGTATCGATAGGTTCTGGACATGCACACCGTGGCGATCCTGGCGCTGGAGCGATCAGGTGGCATCGACATCTCCATCCCCTGCATGATCTTCGCGCAGGCATACCCGCTGGGTCACCACGGTCCGCCCGCTCGGCCGCTGTACAACGTGCGGGTGTGTGGGCCCATGGTCACCACGACCGTGCCGTATGGGGACGTCGCGTTCCGGATCCTCCCTCCGTACTCCTGGGCCGACGCTGCCGCCGCTGACACGATCTGGATTCCCGGACTGTCTCGGTACACCGAGCCTCCTCCGGAGGAGGTGATCCGGCTGCTTCGCGACGCGCACGGGCGAGGCGTGCGGCTGGTCGCGATCTGCAACGGTGTCTTCGTGCTGGCCGCGACAGGACTCCTGGACGGCCGGAGGGCCGCGACCCACTGGACGCACGCAGCCACGTTGTCCTCGCTCTATCCGGACGTACGCATCGACGACGCGGTGCTGTTCGTCGACGACGGGGACATCCTCACCACCGCGGGCGGGGCGGCCGGACTCGATCTCTGCCTGCACCTCGTCCGGCGCGACCACGGCTCGGCTGTGGCTGCCGAGACCGCTCGCCACACGGTGATGCCACTCCAGCGAGATGGCGGTCAGGCGCAGGTCGTCGACTACGTACGCCCGGAGACTGGCCGCAGCCTGGAGCCGATGATGCGATGGCTGGAGGACAACCTCGCCACTGACCTGACCCTAGAGGCGGTCGCCCGCCGGGCGGGGACCAGCGTACGGACGCTCAACCGCCGGTTCCGCGCACAAACCGGCACGACGCCCCTGCAATGGCTGATCGGTCGACGGCTGCAACGAGCCAGGGAACTACTCGAGACCACCGACCTGTCAGTGGAGGAGGTCGCCTCGTGGTGCGGATTCAGCAGCGCCATCACGCTGCGTCAACACTTCCGCAGGACTGTCGGTACGACGCCACTCGCGTACCGGCAGACCTACACGCCGCATCCGGCTCGAGCCACGGCTGACTCGCGTCAGCTCAGCCGATGAGTGAAGTTCGGGCACGATTAAGGACCTGCAGAACAAGTTTTCCATCTCCGGTACTACCCGGATTTGGTGGTCGGGTTCACCGTCTGGATCTCTCGATCCTCTGGTTACTCAGCCCTTATCAGGCTTTCCCGCTTGCTCCACAGGCCTACCCCTCATGTTTCTCGACGACCAAACACCCTGCATAGGGACCAAGGTCCTGACCGCAAGGGACTGGCGCGCCGTGGCGGGCGGCAGCGTCATGGCGGGCGGCAGGCGCGTCATCGCGGGCGATTCGCATCGCTGCTGCCGGACCCTGGAAGATGGACGCCCTGGCATTCGGGATACGGGCCCCACGGCCCGGAACTGCGGAACGAGCGAGGAGGGCCATGTCCAGCCACTCACAGGGCAGACCGAACCAGGACTCCGCCGTGCAGGATGATCCGTTCCACCGGCTGCACCACGTCACGCCGGCGGTGCTCTCACCGGAGACCGCGCAGTCCGCCGGCATGCACAGGCTGGCCGCGATCAGCGGAGCGTCGGTGGGCTCGCAGAAGCTCTGGATGGGCCAGACCCACGTCGCGCCGCGCCTGGCCTCTGCCAACCACCATCACGGCGACTCCGAGACCGCGATCTACGTGGTCAGTGGAACCCCCGAGTTCGTCTTCCTCGAAGGCGACGGCGACGATGCGCATGAAGTCCGCATCCGTACCCAGGCGGGCGACTACGTCTTCGTTCCGCCCTTCGTACCCCATCGCGAGGAAAACCCCGATCCGGAGGTCGAGGCAGTAGTGGTCATCGCTCGGAGTACGCAGGAAGCGATCGTGGTCAACCTTCCCGATCTTCGCCCGGTCGGGCCAGCGCGGACGACATCGACGCGATCGACGGACGACTGAACCCTGGGACTGAACCGAGGGCAGCGACGGGTCGTGAACTAGCCGGCGCCGGTGTCTGAGGTGGAAGCCGCCGCTCCACTCACAGGGGAAGCGTCACGCACAGGAGCCGGCCGAGCTGGATGGTGCACGACTGCGTCGGGTCCGTGGGTGGTTCCGGGTCCGTGGGTGGTTCCGGGTCAGTCGGCGGCTCGGGGTCGGTCGGTGGTTCCGGGTCGGTCGGTGGTTCCGGGTCTGTGGGCGGCTCGGGGCCCGGATCTGTGGGCGGCTCCGGATCTGCCGGGGGATTACGCGGTTCCGATGTTGGCGGCACGTCACCACCGGTCGCGGCCGGATCAGGCGTCGCGGGTGTCTGTCGGTCATCGCCGGTCGACGCCTCGGGCCTGGGCGAGGCCGGCTCGCCAGCTGACTCAGGATCCTCGGTTTCCGCGGTGCGAGCCTTGGTCGGCGTCGGCGTCGGCTGCGCGGTAGGTGCCCTGGTCGGCAGCGAGGCCTGTCGTCCCGGCGCCTGCTCCCGCGCCTCGGGATCACCGGTGGGTGGCCCCATCGCGGCGAAACTCACGGCACCCGCCGCGGCCGCCAGGGCCACTCCCGCCAGTACGGGGTGTTCACGTACGCGGCGGGCGAGCGCGGTTGCCGCCGCTCCGGCCGCGGCGCCGACCATGAGTCCGCCCTTGATGAGCAGCAGCCCCGCCCGGCGTCTGGGTTCCGGCTCGTCAGCCATGGCCGCATCGACGCGGGCCATGATGGCGGCGGCTTCTTCTCTGGAGGAGATCCGCGCCAGCGCTCCACTCAGCTCGGTCCGCAGCGCCGTCACCTCAGCGCGCATCTGCCGGTGAGCACGCCGGCTCACCGTGCGCGCGACAACCCAGGCACCGACGATCCCCAGCGCCGCGATCGCCACGCCGATATAAACCCCCAAGGACACAACGGACGTTTTATCACCTCGTCATCGCGCTGCACAGTCCGGTGCACGGTGCGTCACAAGCCGAGCGGTGCGCCACAACCTCCGTGCGGGTACGGCCAACCTCCGGGCGACGCGCGCTCAACCGGCCTGGGCCGCATCATCGCGACCCGCCCGCTCCAGCAGCTCCAGGATGAGCAGTCGCCTGGTCTCCTCGGGCAGCGCCTCGAGCGCCCAGATCTTTTCCGCGGCCTCCTTGACCGACAGCGGGCCGGTCTGACCCGCGGCCGCCTCGACGTTCTCCAGACCTTCCACGTCACCCGGTTCCATGTACCCCGCCGCGACGAACGCCTCGGGCACCGGTCGTCCGTACTCCACCGCCAACGCGCGGACGCTCTCCGGCTTCGGGTCGGACGTCTTCCACCGGTTGACGCTCGACGGCGATATCCCGAGCCGCCGGGCGATCTCATGCTGACTCGACCGCCGGGTGATCCGCTGTACGTAGTTCCACCAGCTCATACTCCGTAGCGTATGCGCAATACCCCCGGTCCGCGCAACCTTGCGGCCACGGCCTCGTGGAAGCCAGGTGAGTCGCTCGAGGGATGGGCTTGCACATTCATTGCGCTTGCGCAATACTGATGCCGCGCACGCAACACCGCCCGGCGCGGGGCGGCGGTGGGGGGATTGCGTGGGCACGTAAGGGGGTCCGCGGCAGGGGGATGCGCCACTGGGGCCGTTTCAGTGGTGCATGTACGGAGGGGGCGGCAGGACCGGGTTGCCGGTCCTGCCGCCGCGCAGGTCGTCGCTCAGGGGGAACAGCTGCGCCTCGTTGGTGTGCGGCTGTCGCGGGCTGGTCGGGGACTCGACCCGACTGGGTGGCCGGCGCGGATCAGCTGCGTACCGAGAACAGTGAAGATCGCCGCCTGCACCCGCTTGTTCTCGCGACGAGTGACTCAGCAGGTCGGGGCGAATGGCGAAATCTGGCAGGTTCGAACCCTGCCCGTCCCACGCTGCCCACGTAGGGCAGGTCTCCAGAGAGGAAAGGTACGGGGAATCCGTATGCAGATTCGACGCAACATCATCAAGGGTGCCGCGATTAGCGGTATGGCTGCCGCCCTGCTCGCGGGTTCAGTCGCTTCGGCAGCGGGATTGCGAACGGCAACTTCAGCTTCGACGTTCCGGGCGGCGAGATGACCGACCTGGAGGTGACCAACGTCTCGGTGACCACGGACGGCCTGCTGCCGACCCAGAACGCGGACCTCAAGTTCCGAATCAAGAACCTCAACCCGGTGGCCGTTCGTGGAGTTGCGAAGGCCAACACTCCGGCCATCGTGACGTCCTCCGTGCCTGGCTGTGAGACCCACCTCGTGGTCGCGGCTGGTACCACGTCGAGCCATGCGTACGTCGACGAGCGGTTCGAGGCTGGTGAGGCCAAGAACTTCGTCATCGAGGACGCGGTGTCGATCTCCAACACCTCTCCGGATTCCTGCGAAGGCGCTGACTACACGGTGAAGATCCAAACGAGCGCGACCAGCGCTGGGTAGTCGAGGCAGGTATCGACGCAGAGGGCCGGGCAACGATGCCCGGCCCTCTCGCATTCGCTGAGGGTTGCGCGCCGCTAGGACCGCTGTGCAGCGAGTCCTGCGGTGACGATCGGGCACTGCGCGAGAACGCATGCCAGACTGGTCTCCAGCCTGTGTGTGATGCTGCGATGGGAGCGATTCCATGGCACCGGTGGCCCGATACGATGCCGTAGCCGAGTGGTTCGACACTGTCATGTCGGGCGGTGGACCGACACCCGACCAGACCATGTTCTGGGACCTGCTTGGGCCAGGAACCGGCCGATGCCTGGACCTCGGGTGTGGAACAGGTGCGCGGGCCCCCGGAATCCAGAATCTCGGTTGGCACACCGTCGGCATCGACCTGTCCCGCGAAGAGCTTCGGATCTCGCGTGCCTCACGTCGGCTTGGCGCTGTCGCGTGCGCGGACGCAGCCCACCTACCCGTGGTATCGGAGAGCCTGGACGCTGTCGTGAGCCTGGCCACGCATACGGACTTCGACGACTGGGCCTCCGCCGTACGGGAGGTCCAGCGCGTCCTCCGACCTGGAGGCACTTTCGTCTACGCAGGCGTCCATCCGTGTTTCATCGGCCCATTCTCCGAGCTACGCGATGACGGCACACGCGTCCTGCACGAGGGCTATCGCGACACGCAGCTCCGCTTCACCGGACCGGGAGTAGGCGACGGTATCCGCAGCCGGGTCGGCGTCCGGCACCTCCCACTTCCCGACCTGCTCAATCCTGTTCTCACAGCCGGGCTGCGTATCAACAAGGTTGTCGAGTCACCGGAACGCACACTGCCGCTGCTGCTCGCGTTTCGAGCAGAACGTCCGGCATAGCTTCCTCGGGCCACTCCGCGCGGCGCCGTCTGCGCACGGCGTGGGCAAGCGGGCAGCGCGGCCGGGTAGCTCACGCGACGCAGCGTACGGGGGTCAACCGGAGCGCGATGGCACGTCGAGTGTCGCTTCACGCGGGGTCGAGTACGCGGCTCACGATCCACGCGTGCTTGCCGACCTGGCGTACACGCTGGAATCCGTACTGCTCGAACAGCTCGACCGTCGCGGACGCCAGCCAGTGCCCGCTTACCGTGCGGCCGGCGACCACCTGTGCGATGGCCTGGATACGGCTTCCACCTGACGCGTGTATGCGCTCTGGTGCGGCGTCGTCGGGCGCACCGTGTCCGCGTGGACGGGAGATGGGCACGGACGGCGGGCTCGACGTGGGCATCCACCGCGGGGGGTGGGAGGGCGAGCCCTACATTGTGAGCCGCCGACGCATGCTCCTCGACGTCTGGAGCAGAACCTGATGCACACCGGGCACGCAGACGTGGTGCGCGAAGTGGTCGACGGCCTGAGAGGTAACGGTCCGCGGTAGAAGAGTCGCGACACCCTCGCCAGCTCGTAGCCGATACCACCCAGGAGTACTTCGAGCATGTCCGAACAGCCGACGTATCCGGCCCGCGCTGGTCGCCTCGAACGCGGCATTGGCTCACTATGAACGCGGGCGTAATGTTTTGACTGGCGAGGCTCATCCGTTAGCGGCGTTCCAGGCAAACTCCTCATATGGGTAATAGGTAAATGGGTGGATCAGATGGTAATCGAGTGGAAGGATCATAGAGACCAACGCGACGAGAGTTCGTCGACGTTGCTCGGCTCTGTGCAAACGCTCTTGGTGACAGGACCCCACCTCGAGACTTATCTCAATAAGGTGGCATGGCTCGCCGCAAATGTCGTCCAACCGCCAGCCTCGTGCGGTATCACGACACATTACGACGGGCGGCCCGGCACCGTCGCCGCAAGCGATCAACGCGCACCCTTGCTGGACGAGAAGCAGTTCGCGGTAGACCAAGGGCCGTGCCTGCAGACATTGCGGACCGGAAACGTCGTCGATGTGCCCGACCTGCAGGTCGACGATCGCTGGACACGGTACCGCGAGCAGGCTCTCCGACTAGGCGTCAGATGCTCATTGAGCTTCCCGTTGAAGAACGTGGACGGCCAGACGGTCGGCGCCCTGAACATGTACGGGTACGACCGTCCACACGCCTTCGACGGCATTGAACGCCGACTTGCGGAAATGTATGTAGTCCAAGCCTCCACAGCGCTCGGACTAGCGATGCGTCGCACCGGGGAGGCTGATGTGACGGCACAACTAGAGCAGACACTGACGTCACGGACCTTTATCGATCAGGCTCTGGGAATTTTGATGGCCAAGCGAAGCTGCGATGCCGACGAGGCGTTCAATGTGCTGCGAAAGCGTTCCCAAAGCACTAAACTCCCTCTCCGCGACGTCGCAGCAGAGCTCATTGCTCAGGTGAGCGGCACTGCTCCGATACCATCCCAACCTTTCGAGCCACGACCCGCCGAACACGATCCAGAAACTAGCGGTTGAGAGCACCGCGCCCCCATCGACCGGACCACCGTCGCGACACCGGCCTCGGACGTGGCTCGCCGACAACAGTGACCACCGCCAGGCGGCGCAAGGCGGAGGCTAGTCGTCGTCCGGGTTCTGCTTTCTCACCTCAGGTTCGTGGGGAATGTCCCGCATCATCGACAGGTACTTCTGTCCGGGGAGCATGCTGTCCTGCAGACGGGCAAGGGCGTCGGTCAGCGTGGCCACCGCCTGTTCGATCTCCGCGCGGGACTTCCGCCACGCGGTGATGACAACAGCGAGGAAGAGGCCGGACAGGACGACAGTCCCGTCGAACACCTGCAGGATCATGATGTTGGCCAGCAGCGGACGTCCGGCGAAGAGGCCGTATCCATGTCCGGCTGCGTCGATCGCTATGCCGGAAACGATGAGGTTGCATGGCGCGACGCCCGGCAACTGGAAGCGCCATGCTGCCCAGATCACGAGGGGAAACGCCAGGAAGAGCAGGCCGAAGCTTCTCGTCGCAGCCATGCTGACGGTGAACGTCACGAGAAGGAGAAGCGCCATCTCCAGCCACCTCACCCAGCCAGCGCCGAACGCCCCCCGAACTCGAAGCAGGACGAGCAGGAAGGGAGTTACGACCAACACGCCCAATACGTCGCTGGACCACCAGACGGCCCAGACGGCCAGGAAGCCGGCTGGTTCCCCCACGGTCAGGAACGTTATCGCAACCGCGCCGAGTGTCGCGCTGATCGTCATCGCACCGAATGCGGCGATAAGAACGAGGGCGAGTGTGTCTCGGAGTCGATCGAGTTCCTTCCTGAAATCAACCGATCGGAGCAGGACGTAGGCGCAGACCGGCGCGAGTGTGTTCCCCAAAGTGATCAGCAGGGCAGCAGCTGGCGGCAGAAGAGGCAGAGTGGCCGCCAGGGAACCAATAGCGATTCCGGGCCATGTCCAGGTGCGGAGACCAAGTGTCAAAAGGCACACCAACGCGACACCCGCCGGAATCCACAGCGAGCGGACAGGATCACCGAATGGTGCGCTCAGCAGCAGCCCGACCACGGCCGCGAGGTAGTACGCGAGTGCGACCCCGAGGATCCGCAGCCCGATCACCCCACCAGCACTTAGCTGATCACGATGAGTCCAGGCTGAACCCATCTTGCAAAGCTACGGCCAAGCTCCAACCTGAGCCACCGCCACCCCACCATCCCGGGGTGGTGGACGCCGGCCGCGACCCGGAAAGCGTGGGCCAGCCAGATTGAGCTGCTTACATAACGCCAGTTGCACGCCCGTCGGAGCTCCCTCTCATGCCCCAGTCACTCTCCAACAAGAGGACCGCGCTCATCCTGCTCGGAATCGCCCTGCTGCTGATGCCCGTCGCCGCTATTGTCGGCGGCGCCACGCGGTGGGTCGTGATTGCCGGGTCCGTCGTCATGCTGTTCCTCTGCGCGTACAACATCAACGTCAACAACCGGCGCACTGACCGCTCATGAAGACGGCGGTTGTGAGCTTCCGTGCCGCCGCCAAGACCTTTGGCGCGAACTCACCGCAGTCGAGGATGTCTCCTTCGGCGTGCCCGCAGGGCGGTCACCCGCTCTTCCTGTGCACGTCCGGCCATTGACCGGCTTTCCCGGCGGGATTTTGGCAAGGCCCCAGTAAGGGTTGAGGTCAGGGCTCGACCATAAGGTCGACCGCGCCAAGGGTTCAGCTCAGCGTTCAATCCCGCCGAGCGGCTCGAGAGGTGTCGAGTTCTTCGGCGAGCAAGTCCATGAGGAGCGCATCGTTCCACTCGCCCGTTTCGAGGTTGCGTTCATAGCGACGCATCACGCCGACCGGCTTGAAGCCGACCTTGCGGTAGCACCGGATGGCTGCTGCATTGTCCGCGCGTGGGTCGATGACAACTCGATGATGTCCCAGGTCACGGACGAGATGGACGGCAAGCGTGCGAACGGCATCGGTACCAATGCCCTGACCGTGATAGGGCGAACCGACGAAGATGTCGATGCTGGCGTGCCGGTACTCCGGATCTGAGTCCTCATTGGACTGGATGAAGCCGACGATGGATCTGTCGAGCAAGATCGTGTAGCGAGTCGCCGCTGACCCTTCGAGGGGCCAGTCGTCACCGGGCGACCAGCCGCGTGGGCGAAGTTCGCGGAGCCGCGGGACATCGGCCACCTCAAGGGTGCGCAGCGAGACCAGCTCGCCTGGCAGCTCGGGCATCGGCTGAGCCTATCGAGAAGATTCGGCTCCTTCAGGTGCCGCCCGGAGACCCGAGGACGGCCGCCCGCAAGGGCGGTAGCCGGGCGGTGCGCCCCGTCAGCGGCGCCATGACCCTTGTAGAGCCGGAAATAGCAGAGCCACGACATCCGGCTCGCCGTCGGAACGCATGGGGAAACAGGTAGGCGTTCAAGTCCGGTCGCTGCCGTATCCATCCGGACATCCGGCGAACAGCAAAACAGCCGCTCACCTGCAACTTTCGCAGACGAGCGGCTTGCCGCTTCCAGGCCACAAAAGTGGAGCTGAGGGGATTTGAACCCCTGACCCCCTCGATGCGAACAAAGCTCGCGCTCCGGTCATCGACCAGCTCGCAACCATCGCTGCTGGTCAGGCACATGGCTGGACCACTCCTAACCACACATGACGACGCCTGCCGCTCCCAAGCGGCTCCCACTTTCGCTCCCACGACCCACGCACTACGAGTCGGCGGCGAGCCTGCGGGCGGGGCGCTCACAACGCCCGGCGGGCGTCCGTCATCGTCCACCACAGTCCACGCTCCTGCACGCGTTTGGCAGCTCGTTGGGCCGCTCGCGGACGACTTGTCAGACGCAATCTCTCGCGCGACGGCGGCTGAGACAACCCGGCTGAAACATTGGGGGCGCTTGCTTGCCTCCGCCCACCTTCGTACGCCAACAACCAAATGTTTCAGCCATCTCCACGGCGGCTCAGAGTGACGCAGTGACTCAGAGAGAGTGTGGGAAGGACATGAACCTGAGGCCTGTCACTCCCCTGTCACTCGCATTTCCGCAGGTCACAGCCGTTCGAGTGACAGAGTGACAGGTGTGACAGTGACGGCATCCCCCTGTCACCCGTAGGTGCATCCGGTACCGCCGGGACAGACGGACGAATCCCGCCCTGCTGATTCGGGCTCTTGAAGGGTCAAGGCGCCGCTGACGCGGCGCACCACCCGGCTACCGCCCTTGCGGGCGGCGCCGGGCGCCGTCCTCGGGCTCGCCGGGCGGACAGACGGGAGCATCTCGTAGCCGCTGGCTGGACATCGCTGTGAGGTGACCGGCCCGTCTTCCTCGCATACCAGTCTCCGGCCTCCGCTCCAGCCCTCAATGGCGCCTCCGGCGTCACGTCGTGATCGGCTTCGCCGACCATTGACCGCCTCCGCTCCGGCCTTCAATCTGGCTAGTTGCGAGGACGACGGGGAGAGTGGTTGCCTTCCCCGGACCGTCGGCCGAGTGCGGTGCCGCATCGGGCGTCTAATCCGCTACCCGTTCGGGATCGTTCACCGAAGGAGGTCAGCGGGCATGCGACATGCGTGCCACGTCGCGGCCACTTCTCGGCGATCAGGGCTCAACAGCGGTCATATCGTCGGCATCGCCCGCGCGGCTGCACACCGTGCGCGCACATCTTCCGAGCTAGTGCTCGTCGAACCGGAGACAGGTTCGCCTCAACCCGCAAGCAGGGCGTCGATCGCCCGGATGGACGTCGCAGTGGACTCGTGGAGTACGCCGTGCATCCCGAACGCCCGTGCCCCATCGACGCAGACCTGTGAGTCGTCGAGGAACACCATCTCCTCTGGCACAAGGCCGAGCCGGTCACAGGCCAGGGCGTAGATTCGCGGATCAGGCTTGAGCAGGCCGACCTCGTGCGAGTAGATGATCGGGTCAAAGTACGTCGAGAACCCGTAACGGGCCTCTTCCACTTCGCGAGCACCGCTGCCTGAGTTGCTGATGATCGCGGTCTGGTATCGCGGCCGAAGGCTCGCGGCGTATGCCAGCAACTCCTCGTCCAGCTCGCCGCAGTACCAGTCCCACATGTCAGCCACGAACGCATCGGCCTGCTCAGACGAGAGTCCCAGCTCTTCGGTGCACCTGTTGCGCCACTGGTCGAGGCTCATGCCACCGGTACCCATGCCGTTGTCAGGGTCGGCCGCGGTAAGGGCCGCGGTGAACGCGTCGTCGGTCATGCCCAGCCGTTCCCGCCACGGGTCGAGAAAGACGTGCACTTCTTCGGTGCGTTCCAGAACGCCACCGATGTCAAAGATCACCGCATGCACGACCATGCCGCATTCTTACAGATCGTCGACGTTCACCGTAGCCATGCACACTCTAGAAGGGCCGTCGTCAAGGGGCATTGCCTGAGCTGCCAAGCACGATACGCGGCCACGCGCGCGGGCCTACGAACCAGGAAATCGGCGTGCTAACTGCTGCTACCCGCCTCGACCGTACAGGGACACTCGCGGGCAACGGGCCCCGCTGGGTCTGGTCAGTCGAGTGGGACCCGCGACAGCTCCCAAGCTGAGTACGTGGGATATGCGTGGGATGAAGCGCGACAACCATCCGACAAGCACCACGTTCCCGCAGGTCAGAACCCGCTCGCCAGCTACTGAGCAAACCCATTCCTAACCCGTGTGTCGTCCGGCCGCCGACGTGCCATCCACGTGCCATTACGGCGGGCGAAGCAGGGGTACTGCAGGCCGCTCAAGGCCACCGATCTCCGCGAGATGGCGGTCAGAGCCAGGCCGTTTCGACATCTTCCAAGCTGGGGCTGTTTGTGGGGACGGCGAGGGGGCCAGGTCAGGCGAGAGCGGTGATCCATGGATGGCTGTCGCCGCGGGCGTCGGTGAAGGCCTGTGCCAGCCAGCTCCGACCGTCGTCAGTAAGGAAGGGCACCGTCGCCTCGAAGTCCGCCTCGTCCTTTGGTCGAGTCTCCAGGCCCTTGTACAGCAGCACCAGCTCCGGACGTAGGTACGGGATGCCGTCGGGGGGTGCGGGCGATGGCCTCGGCGTAGGGCAGGCGAATGTTGCGGTCCTTCGAGCAGTACCAGTGCGTTCTGTCATCGGGGATCCGCATCACGTCGACGCGCCACTTGCCGGTCGATGGATCGCGGACCATGGTCTGCTGGTACTGGAAGAACGCACCACCGGCACCCTCGACCGGCCAGAAGCCCTCCTGACCGGCTACGAAGAATTCGTAGGCCGACAGCCGCTCGCGGATGAGGTCGAAGTCCCACATCGGTGTCGCGATCTCCAGGTCCTCGTGGTCGCGGGTCTGCCGGCCCCGGAACAGATCGAGAGCCCAGCCGCCCACGACGAACCATCGCGCCGACAACCCCTCGAGCAGCTTCGCGATCGTCGGAGGGTCCCACGCATCCCATGTTTCCGGACCCCAATCAAGCGTGACCGGTTCGACCAGCATGCGGGCGAGCATAGGACCGAAGCCCACCCGCTCGTGGGCCCGGTGCGCTGCGGACAGGCCTGACCCCAGCGTGACCCCAACGACCTGCAACGCCGGACGACGGTGAGCACCTGGTCGAAGACCGCCGGAGCGCGGACGAGCAGGTCGCGTTCGGGTTGCCTGCCTCTACGGATCTGATGGTCGTGGTGTAGCCGAACCGACCGGAGGGAGTTGATCAACAGTCATGGATCTGCCGCGCACAGTCCTTGGCGTAAACAGCGCATGCCTGCTCGAATTGGAGGGCAAGGCCGTAGACCTCGGGTTCAGCCAATGCTTGCCGCCCGAACAATTGCGTCGGCACCTGGCTCCCGACGCAATCCACTACCTGTCGCCGGCCTTGGTACACATCCTTAAGCACCGACCCGACGTCTCCCCGCAGTGGCGTTGTGAGGCGCTCCTCACCATGAACGATGACATGCATGTCCTCAGCCTCTTGGACGTCCTACCAACCACATTCGCCCAACAGCCTGAGACCCTCACCCTCGCCCAGAAGACCGACGCCGTTCGACGCATGCAGCAGGCACCCTCCATCAGTCGCTGGCTGGACGACCACGCCTGACAGTCAACCGACACCCATCTTCCGCCAGACGGCTTCGAATGCCTCGCGTGGTATCTCGAACGGCTCGAACTCGTCTATGTCCAAGGGCACTACGGACAGGCCGCCGTACTCATCCTCCTGGTGCTCGAGGTCGTACCGAAGAATCGGTCCACGATCGTAGGACTCGACCTGGCGGCTCACCCAGCCGTCATCGCCAACTTCGAAGTACCAGTCCGAGTGCCCCCAGTCGTCGTGTTCGTCACCGCGCGGCTCTTCCCATCGGCGACGGAAGTAGTGCGTCACGAGGGCAAGGATTCCACCACTAAGTCGGCTGGCGAGCGTTGGGCCTGCGTGCAACCTGCGTGCAATAGGCAGCTGGACGGCTCCGGACTGGCCTGGGCAATCGGGAGTCGTCAGCGGCTCTGCTACAGCACGAACGGGCAAGCCTGGACTGATCTGGACAAGTGACGATGGGCTCCTAAACCGCGTGTCGCCAGAACTGTAGACCGTTGCCGCGACCCTGTGGAAGGTCACCGGCAGGCGCGAGGGACTCCTTCACTGCGCCTGGCTAGCCTGTCCCGCACGGACTGTTGGTCGAGCGTGTCCGCGACCAGCCAGGGACTGCAGCGGGGAACCGAATGAGAGCTAGCTGGTCTCAGAGCGCCACTGTGCGTGCAGCTGCAGGAGGATTCGAACTGCCTCGTCGGGTTCGAGCCAGCTAGCGGCGAACTCGCCTCCGTCGACATCCACCTCACCCTCCCAGTCAGGGCTGTCGCCGGAGACGCACATGTCCAGGGAACATGTCTGCCAACGGCAGCGGTAGTAGAACGTCTCACCGGTGGGCACACGGCCCTCCAACTGGACCGGCGCCGTCGCACAGGTCAGCTCCACTTCCCAGCCCTGAGCACGCAGCTGAGGCAGGAGACGCCGCCACGCCGCGTGCGCCAACTGAGTTTCGACGGACGGGTGTGCGTCTTGAGAGTGCAGGCGGAACGGTGGCCCGGTGAGGGCGAGGACGATGGCATCGGCCATGCCAGTGGAGTGGACGTAGACCGCTGTGGGCTCCGCCGGGCGCTCCGACTCAACATTGTCCAGACGCTCAACGCCAACCGGACTACGATTCTCACTGACGCTCACGGCGCCCCCAGTGGCGTCGTCTCCGTGGAAGCCGACACCGAACGACTCGCTCGTACGCTCCAGCAGATCGATCTCCAGGCGTTCTCCCACCATGGCCGCCGCACTACGCACGTCGAGGTCGGCGCCGAACAGCAGGCTCTGCCTGGACCAGTCGATCTCCGGCGACTCATGCGGCGCAGACGTATCCACAGGCGCCAGGATAGGCGTCCGCATCACGACACCAGCCGCACACGGGCCATTAGCGGGGCCATTAGGTCAGGTGAGAGCGGGTCATCCCAGGCCGCTCCTGGCCGCCGATCTTCGCCTGAGGGCAGCAAGAGCTCTGGGAGTTTCGACATCTTCCAAGCTGGCACTCCCCCGGGCGACGACCTGACCCCAGCCTGACCCCAACGACCTCCACCTTGGGGCCAGAGGTCGAGCACGCCGAATCGCGACGCGTAAGCGTGATCAAGGCGGCCGAGATCACTCCGCCCGGTCCTCTTAATCCGCTGGTCGTCCCTGGCTGGCCGTGCCATTCACGTGCCATTACGGGAGGCGAAGCAGGAGTAAGCCAGGCCACTCCAGGCCACTCGCTCCGGCGGAATGAGACGCTGAAACAGCCAGATTCGTACGATTCCCAAGCTGAGAGTAGTCCGCACGGTTCGCGTCAGTACTGATCACGCGGTGATCTATCCGACTGGGCTTGACTCCTGAAATGCCAAACAGCTTGGGCAAGCCACATGCCTAACCCGGCGGCGACGAGAGCCAGACTCAGCCAGTGGAGCCAGGCACTATGCGATGCCGTAGTAAGCAGGATGAGGCAGGCGCCCAGGACGACGAGAAGGCCGGACGCCGCGTCCAACCTCTGGCCCCGAAGGATCCGCCGGATCGCCCCGACCAACGCCACTAGAACCGCGGCCAAGACGAGGGCTGGGATCCACCTCTCCTCCCACATAGCGGAACTGTGGCAGCAACACGCCCGAGGGACAAGAGGCGGTGGTCGACAGCGCATGAGCTGGGCGCCGGCGTTCGACATGCTCCAAGCAACGCAGGAACCGCGCGGATTGCTTCGTCAATCGGGCAGGTGCACCACGACGGATCGCTGGAAGAGTGCGCCGCTCATCCGCCCTGGGATGTCGACGGTGCGGACGTGCTCGAATCCGTGAGCCTCGTAGTAGGCGTGGAGCCGGGTGTTGGTGGTCCAGCAGTTGAGCCGGATCCAGCGGTCTCCCCTCCCCCGGACTTGCACGGCAACGGCACCCAGCAGGGCGGCTCCGTGACCCTTCCCGTGGTGGTTCTCCGCCACGAGGAGGCGGCTGATGTAGGTCTGCGGCTCCTTGACTTCCTCTGGTGTCCAGAGTTCGGTGTCAGGCTCGATCAGCGCCACGACGGCGACGACCTCGCCGTCCACGCACCACCCGACGAATGCGCCGGTGTCGACCTGGTGGTCGATGCTGCAGCGCACCGCGTCGGGATCGACCCCGCGCCGGTACTGATCGGTGCCCTTGTCCGAGAGCCACTCTTCGGCGTGCCGTCGTATCCGGTGGACCAGCTCGCGGTGCGTCTGGTCGAGCTTGACCAGCATCATGCCTCCAGGTTGTACGAGACCTCAACCTGGTCTGCGGCCATCCGCGTCACCAGGTAACGCACGGGCCGGTCTTCGGCATCGAAGCCCGTTCGGGTATGCACGAGCAGAGGGGTCCCCAGTGCCATGCGGAGCTGTTGCGACTCGTCCGCGGTGGGCATCCGGGACGTGATCGTGTCGTACCAGCGAGCTTGCTTGTGGCCGGTGGCGGCGAGCAGTCCGCCTTGTACGCCGACGTCCCGCGGGTCCCAGAACAGGTCGTTGTCGTCGGTGACGAAGGGCGGGAAGTAGGACTCGCTCAGCTGGTGGGGTATCCCGTCGACGCTGCGGACTCGATACCGCGCCTGGATCGGGGTTCCCTCCGGGATCTGGAGAGCCTTGGCCACTTCGGCGGGGGCCTCGATGGTGGTGATCCGCATCTCGTTCTTCGGCTCGCCGCCCTGGGCCCTGATCGTGTTCGCCCACGCGTCGCCGTCGTTGGAGTGTGCGCGCTCCCACTCGCTCATGGGCCATTCCCAGCGGCGACCATCCCGCACGGTCCGCCGGTTGCCCTGACTACTGGTGATCAGGCCCTCGTACTCAAGGGTCGCGAGAGCTTGCCTGATGGTTCCGCGCCCGACCTCGAACTTCTCCACGAGCTCGGCCTCACTGGGCAGCGCCGACCCCGGCGGACCTAGTGACTCCCGTAGGAGTCGGGCGACTCGCTCGTGTTTGTGCTCCGTGGGCATTTTTCCTCCCTTTCGTACTTGACAAGCTTATCCGCCTTGTTCGAACATGTCACTGTCCGACTTGTTCGAACAAGGCGAACGAGACGGACAGTCGCAGCAGGCTACCGGGAGACAGAGGCATGCAGAAGACCGGAGCAGACAGGAAGGGCCCCGCAGGTGCTGGCACACCCACGGGGCCCGGGATCAAACCGCGTACCAGACGAGAGGAACAACGGTTCATGTCCATCATCTCTCTCCAACCTTCGGGTTGGTACGACCTGGACGAGGAGCCCCCGGCTGATGACCGGGAGCCAACGGACGACGAGCTTGCTGCGATCGAGGCTGAGTGGCCGCTGATCGAAGCGGAGCTGGCAGCTCTGGATGAGCAGATCAGGGCGCTGCAGGTGGCGCGGCTCGGGTCGGAGCTGGACCGGCGGCGTACCCGTCGGGCCGAGCGTCGGGTCCTCGCGGCGCGGCGTGGCCTGGCGTCACGTGACGGCGATGACGTGGCGGGGGTGGCCTGATGGGTCGCTCGGCGCGTCGACATCGTGAGTACAACTGGTGCACGTTGTGGGACGGCCGGAAGGTCCTTGCCCGGTGGCTCGATGGTCAGCCGGCGTTCAGGTTCCGTCAGGCGCCGACCGGTCTGGCGACTCGCCGGCAGCTTCGCGAGCAGGGGCTGTGCCCGGGAGGTCAGCCGCCGTACGCGCTGCTGGTCTGGCGAGCGGACCGGGCGTGGGCAGCGCTGTATCGGCTCGATCTGGCCAAGCCCAAGCGAGTCCCGACACCTGCTCAGCGTGCGGCGCTGGCCAAGGCGATGGCAGCACGCCGGACCTGCCGCGAGTGCGGCGAGGACGTCGGCTACTGCGTGCCGACGTCGACCGGCACCTGCTGGAACTGCTTCTGGACGTCCGAAGAGGAGGTCGCAGCATGAGCCGCATCTGTCACGAGCACTGCCCGGCAGGCGAGGCAGCCGGCTGGTTCTGGCTCGCCGCCCTGGTCGGCGCGGTCGGCGGCGCGGTGTGGCTGCTCGGCGAGCTGCTGACCGGCCTGGGCAAGACGGCGATGACCGTCATCGCCGGCACCGGTCTGGTCGTGGTGGGCGTGATCCTCGTGGTCGCGGTACGCACCGCGGTCCGCAACTCCACCTGCGGCACGGCCACCGCGGCCGCCGCGGGGGCGACTAAGTCGCACAGGGGCGCCGAGCACATCACCTGCACCAACACCGACAGCGAACCTGGCGCCAGCGCGGGGTCGACGGACGAAGGGCCGGCGGTACAAGGCGCTTCGGCTGGTCGTCCGCGGCTTCGGCTGATCCGGGGCGGGAGGGCCGCCTGATGACCGATCACAACCGCAACCGGCTGGAAGACGCGCTGCGACAGACCCGACACAACGGCGGCAACGTCTACGCCTTCGCCTTCGGCTACCTCGCCAGCTGCATCGAGCACGCCTACGACGCCGACAGCCTCACCGAGGCCCGCACGCAGCTGGCGGCCGCACGGGACCTGATCGCGCTGATCGACAGCGCACCAGCACCCACCTCGGACCCCGTTCCAGAGGGTGCGGACCCGGACCGGTGCGCCTACTCGAAGTTCTACGGCATGCCGGAGTGGCACGAGCACGACCACGGCGACTGTCGCGACGCCGTGGCCGAGTGGAACGCGAGGGACACCGCCGAGGCAGAGACGGAGGACCAGCCATGACCACAACGACGACGTACGACGGTGCCGGGTCGGTAGCACGGCTCCCGGTGTGGACACCGGCCAAGGACACACCACACAACGGCAACCGTGCCGGGTCTGACCTCCAGGCGTTGAGCACGTGGTGGCGGCGTGCCGCCATCGGCACGGGGGTGCTGACGCTGCTGCTCGGGGTGATTGGCCTGGTGAACTCCTACCAGGCGGTCAAGCACGCTGCGGAGCCGATGTTCGGCTGGCTGGCATGGACGGTGCCGGTCGGGATCGACCTCGGGATCGCGGTGTTCACCGGCCTGGACCTGGTGCTGGCGAAGCTGAACATGCGCCCCGCGTGGCTTCGGCTGGTGCCTTGGTCGCTGGTCGGGGTGACGATCTACCTCAACATCGCCGACGAGGACACCTGGTTCGGCAGGGTCGGCCACGCCGTGCTCCCGGCGCTGTGGGTGGTCGCGGTCGAGGTCGCCACCCACGCCATCCGGACCCATGCCCGACTCACGTCGACCAAGAAGCGGATGGACCGGATCCGGGTGTCCCGCTGGCTGTTGGCACCGGTGCCGACGTTGGGGTTGTGGCGACGGATGGTGCTGTGGGAGGTCCGGTCCTACCCCGACGCCCTGGCCCGGGAACGGGACCGGCTCCTGGCCAAAACCCGGCTGCAGGACACCTATGGCAGCGTCTCGTGGCGGTGGAAGGCACCCCGCCGGGCGCGTGCCCTGTACCGGCTCGGCGAGCTTGCCCCGACCGCCCAGCACGAGCAGGTCACCGCGGCTGAGGCGCCCGTGCGGGACGAGCCGACCGCCGCGCGTCGGCAGCGGCCGGCTAGGGCAGGCCGTAAGCCGGCAGGACGCAAGACCACCAGGAAGCCGGCGCGGAAGCTGCTGGCCGACTACGTGGCCGACGCACGAGCGGTATGGACGCCGGGGATCGAGGTCACCCCGGCATGGGTCCGGTCAGTGACCGACTGCGCCCGCGGCACGAGCAAGGCCGTCGCCGACGCCTTGAGGACCGAGGTGGGCACGCCCGCCGCTGCCGGTAACCGCACCGCTGAGAACGGACGGGAGGCCGGCTGATGACCACCCACGACGAACACCCCAATCGGCACATCGGCGAACACAACTCTGGAGGGTTCATGAACGCCCCGGACGGAAAGCCGGCGAACGGTCCGGCGGACCCGGCCACGAACGACGCACCCGAGGACACCACGAACGCGGACGACCACTCCCTGAACGGCGCCGACGACCGGCCGGTGAACGGTGGCGGGACGGTGGTGCCGCTGCGTCCGAACGGTGTCCGTCGGCTCGATGACGTCCCGGAACAGCGGTCCTCGAAGCACGGCGGTCAGGCGGGCACTGAGCTGGTGCCGGACGACGCGATCACCGGCGCGGTCCTGTCGGAGGAGCAGTCAAAGGCGCTGGACCGCCGGCTTGGCCGGCAGGTTCCTCGGGAGGTCGCCCGCCGCATGGCGGCCGGCTCGGTGCAGGTCGCGAAGGTGGTCAAGGAGTCCGAGCACCCTCGCAAGGCAGGGAAGGCGACGTTGCGGCACAGCCTGACCCTCGTGCAGGGCCTGCAGTCCTGGGTGGTCCGGGCATGGGATGCCTCCACTCTCGGCGTGTACCGGCGTCAGATCAAGGCCGCCGAAGCGGTCGGGAACCAGGAACTGCTCGCGGAGTGGACCGAACGGAAGGAACGGGTCACCGCAGCCCGCCACAAGCGACTGATGGACCTGCCGCAACTGATGTACGGCATCGCCCGCACCACCGTCGGTGCCCTGGCCGCCCTCGTCGTCCTGGTCCTGGTCATCGGGGTGTTCGTGCAGCTGTCCGGCAAAGGCGCCTTCGTCGACGTCATCACCGGGGTGATGGACGCCATCCGCTGGACGATCACGGCGGTCGCGTTCGCGTGGACCCCGTTCATCATGGCCCTGCCCTGGCTGATCCTCCTCGCCGCATGGCGAGAAGGACGCCGCCGCGGACAGCTGCCGATCTGGCTGCAGACCACCGCGGACGCCAACGTGGACACCCTGATTGACGAGACGACGATCGCCAGGGCTCTGCAGGCGCTGCGGATCCCACAGATCACCGCGTATTTGAAGGACGGGTTGCCGCTGCAGTACATCACCCCGTGCCGGACCGACGGCCGCGGCACGCACGCGGTGATCCGGCTGCCCGCCGGCGTCCCGGCCGATGCGATCGCCCAGCGACGTGCGGCGTTGGCGACCGGGCTGCACCGGCTTGCCACGGAGGTGTGGCCCTCGACCGGTGCCGAGGCGGGGATCTTGGATCTGTGGATCGCCGACAAGGGCGCGCTGCAGGAAGGCGCCGGCCCGTACCCGCTCCTCGAGGACGGGTTGGTGGATGTGTTCAAGGGGGTGCCGTTCGGGAAGACGCTGCGAGGGGATCCGATCCTGGCGCCGGTGATCGAACGCAACACCCTCACCGGTGGCATGCCCGGCCAGGGCAAGTCCTCTGCCGCCCGGGCGATCATGGCCGGCGCGGCGCTGGACCCAACGGCTGAGCTGCGGATCTGGGTGCCGGACACCAACTTCGACTTCGAGGCCTTCAAGCCACGCTGCTCCCGGTACGTGATGGGCGCTGAAGACGAACGCATCGCCCAGATCGCCGAGGATCTGCGCGAGCGGTACGCCGAGATCCAGACCCGGGGCGAGTTGCTGGTCCGCTACGAAACCCCGGCCGTGACCCGCGAGCTCGCGAACAAGGACGTCGGTCTGCATCCGGTGTTCGGGCTGGTGGAAGAGGCCCACGTCGCTATCGGTCACCCCGTGCACGGCAAGGACATCGCGAAGCTGCTGGTCGACATCGTGCGCCTCGGTCGCAAGCGTGCGATCCACCTGATCGTGTCCACGCAGGCGCCGACCAGGGACTCCATGCCGCGGGATGTGACCCGGAACTGCTCGAACGGGATCGCGTTCGCCGTTGGGGACCACGTAACCAACGACGCCCTGCTCGGCCAGGGCGCCTACAAGGCCGGCCACCGGGCCACCGAGCTGATCCCCGGCACCGACCGCGGCACCGCCGTGGTCAAGGGGTTCAACGGGGAACGGTCCCAGGTTGCGCAGGTCTACTACATCGACGTCGACCGCGACAACGACCAGATCACACCCATCATCAACCGGGCGCTGGCCGCGATCGAAGCCCGCGGCAACGTCCCCGGCAACGACCGGGTGCGCCAGCTGCCGGAATCGCGGGACCTGCTCGACGACCTGGCCGCCGTCCTCGGGGACGAGCCCGTCCCTGCCGCCGACGTGCCGGCACTGCTGGCCAAACACGCACCCGGCTGGATGCCGTACCGCCGGCTCAACGGCAAGACGCTCCGGCAGCTGCTCGCCAGTGAGTACGGCATCAAAGTCCCGACCACCGGCAACCGGTACCCCGTCGATCCCGTCACGATCCGTGACGCCCAGGTGAGACGGGACACGACCGGGCCGGACGTCGACGACGACACCTGACAGCCACGCGAGTGAGGTCCGTGCCAGGTCCCCACGGACACCAGTTTCGGCCCTCCAGACCGGCCGGCCGGGCCGGACCTCACTCGGCTAACTCCCTAACTCTGCCCAGGTCAGCAGGTCAGCCCCGCTGGCTAACCCCCGAAGTTAGGAACCTAACTCGATCCCGGCGACCTAACCCGCCGAACTAACCCGCACCACCACACCAAGGCGACACCCGATCCGGGTCCTCGCCACGGCACCCCCTACCCACATCCGGCTACACAACGTCACCACGAAAGGCGACTGATGGACCCGGCCACCACCGCCCAACTCACCGACCAGCTCCTCGCCAAGACGACCGAGATCACCGCCGAAGGCGTACTCCTCCTCGCCGGCGCTGGCCTACTCGCCACCGTCGGCTACCGCATCTCCCTCGCGATCCACCCCTACGTCCGCTGCGGCTGGTGCCGAGGCCGCGGCCGCGACTACGGCGAGGTCTACCGCCGAGCATTCGGCGACTGCCACCACTGCAAAGGCACCGGCCGCAAACTCCGACTCGGCGTACGCCTCCTCCACACCGGCCGCCGCCGATAGCCCAACACCCGCAGAGGAGACCACCCCCATGACGCACCCGAACCCCGGCCCAGTGACGACCACCCTCACCGCGGTCATGGTCAGCCACCCCGACCGCCCGACCCTGACCCTCGACCTCGAATACACCCCAGCCGACCCGTGGGCACTCACCCTCACCTTCCACCTCCCACCCGGCATCGACACGGGGTAGCGCGGTGGGTCGTCAGCCGGGACCTGCTCTGGGAAGGGCTGCGGTGGTCATGCGGCGAAGGTGACGTCCGCATCGAACCCGCTGCCCCGATGGTCGCGATCACGCTCCGACCACCCGGCGAGGCAGCCACCGTCCACATGGCCGCCCGCCAGCTGGCCGGCTTCCTCGACCGAACCAACGCCCTCGTCCCACCCGGCACCGAAGCCAGCTACGTCGACCTCGACCGGTTCCTCGAATCACTCCTTTAACAGCCCGTACCCACACCACCGCCCGGCCCCCGATTCCTGGAGGAGCACACCGTGACCGCCCGAGCCGAAGCAGCCCTGTCAGCCGCCGCACGTGGCTGGCACGTCTTCCCGCTACGCCCTTGCACGAAGTGGCCGGCGTTCCCCGACCACACCGAGGACCGCTGCACCCAGCGGGATCCCCGCTGCCGTGACGGGCACACCGGCTGGGAACCCCGCGCGACCACCGACCCTGACCGGATCCGCCGTGGCTGGGCGCGCCGGGCATACGGGGTCGGGATCGCCACCGGACCGTCCGGCCTGGTCGCCATCGACCTGGACGTCCCCAAGCCCGACGACCAGCCACCCCAGGACTGGCAGCTGCCCGGCGTCGTCGACGGGCACGACGTCCTGGCCGTGCTGTGCGAACAGGCCGGCGAGCCGCTGCCGCTCGACACCTACACCGTCGCTACGCCGTCCGGCGGAACCCACCTCTACTACCGGCATCCCGACGGCACGCTGCTTCGGAACACCACCGGAGGCACGACCGGCTCCCTCGGCTGGAAGATCGACACCCGCGCCCACGGCGGCTACGTCGCCGCCCCCGGCACCAGGCTCCCCAACGGCCCGTACGTCGTCGTACGCGACGTCGACCCCGCACCGCTGCCCGGGTGGCTCGCCGAACGCCTCACACCCCGCCCCCTGCCCCCACAACGCCCGATACACATCCAGCTGGCACCGGACCGGCACGGCCGCTACCTGACCGCCGCGATCAACCGGCAGCTCCGCCACATCGCCACCGCCGGCGAGGGCCAGCGGAACAACGCCCTCTACATGTCGGCATGCCTGCTCGGACAGCTGGTAGCCGGCGGCGCCCTGGACGAAGACACCGTGCGGACCGCTCTCACCCGCGCCGCGCTCGATGCCGGACTACGCCCCCGCGAAGTAGACCGCACGATCGCATCCGGCCTCACCGACGGCGCCAAGCGCCCCCGGAGCGTGGCCGCATGAAGTCCGGATGGTGCCTCGCACCGGCCGGCGCGGCGAGCCACCACCGGTGCCCACGCGACTTCCGCAACGGCGACGGATCACCGACCTCGTGCGACTGCCCGTGCGGCCACGACCGTGCGGCCCTCGCCGGGCAGCAGACCCCACAACTCGGCCTGTGGAGGCAGACAGCATGACCGAACCCACCCCCCTGCGCATCGTTCCCCACGGCCGGACACAGCGCCGGCCAGCCTCGCCACCAAAGGAGCGTCGGACTCGGTGGACCGCCGACGAGCTGCTCGCCGTCAACTTCCCCGAGCCTCGCTGGGCCATCCCCGGGCTGATCGCCGAAGGAGTCTCCCTGCTCGCCGGACCGCCCAAGGTCCGCAAGTCCTGGCTCGGCCTCGGCTGGGCCCTCGCCGTCGCCTCCGGAGGCAAGGCCTTCGACAGCATCCCCGTGGAAGAAGGTGACGTCCTCTACCTCGCACTCGAAGACACCGGCCGACGCCTCCAAGACCGCACCATCAAACTCCTCGGCGGCCAGCGGCCGCCACGACGACTACGCCTCGACATCACCTGGCCAGCACTCCCCGAAGGCGGCGACGTCCAGATCGCCGACTGGCTCGACGACCACCCCCAAGCCCGGCTCGTGATCATCGACACCTTCGCGAAGGTCCGTGGCCGCCCCATCCCCGGCATGTCCGCCTACGAAGCCGACTACGCCGCCATCGCCCGCATCAAACGAGTCGCCGACCACTACGGCGTCGCCGTCGTCCTGGTCCACCACACCCGCAAAGCCGCCGCCGAAGACTTCCTCTCCGAGGTCTCCGGCACCAACGGCCTTGCCGGGGCCGCCGACGCCACCCTCGTCCTCAAACGCCCCCGAGGCAGCGCAGACGGAATCCTGCACGTCACCGGCCGCGACATCACCGAAAGCGACTACGCCCTCGCCCTCCACGAAGCCTCCGGTGCCTGGCACCTCCTCGACGGGCCGCCCGAAGAACACACCGTCCACCAAACCCGAGCATCGATCCTGCGCTACATCCGCCAGAACCCCGGCGCCACGCCCAAGACCATCGCCGAAGCCACCGGCCTCAACGCCAACACCGTCCGCCAGACCTGCTCCCGCATGGCCAAAGACGACCAACTCCACGCACTCCCCGGCGGCGCCTACCACCCAGCCAGCACGAGTGACAGCACCGACACCGAGCAACTGTCACAGCTGTCACTCCGTCACCCAACCCCGCCTGACCAGGGAGAACACGAGTGACACCCGCTGTGACACCAGACCCGCAAGTCACACCTCACGGGAGGAGCCGGAATGGACGCGGTACCCACGCTCTACACGGCCGAGGAAGCGGCCAAGGTCCTACGCGTCAGTCAGAGCTGGCTGGAGCGTCAAGCCGCCGCCCGCAGGATTCCCTTCACCCTGCTCGGGGGCTGCTACCGCTTCACCGCCGAACACCTGGCCCAGATCGTGCGCATCTTCGAGTCCTCTCCCTGCTCCGAGTCCAGCCCGACGCCAAGCCCATCGTCCCGGCCCCGGCGCGTCACCCCCACGGGTACGACGACAGGAACCGCACCACTACGACCCCGGCCGCGACAGCAACGGCTCGTCGCATAGTCCCTACGTCTGAATCGGAGGCGAACGAATGGCTTACGCAGAAAAGCGCGGGAACCTGTGGCGTGCACGTTGGCGCGCCCCAGGTGGAACGCTGGAGTCCAAGTCAGGCTTCGCGACGCGGAAAGCTGCAGAGGCTCACGCCAATGACCAGGAGGCAGCGATTCGGAATGACACCTACATTGACGCGCGAGCTGGCCGCATAACGTTGACCGATTGGGTAAATCTCTGGTTCCCCGCGCTCGACTTGGAACCAACGACGATGAACAACTACCGATACATGATCGAGGTCCACATCCTGCCCGTATTCGGCGATCGTGCGCTCATGTCACTTACGGCAGAGGAGATCGCGATCTGGGAAAGAAAACTTGTCGCAAGTGGACTCTCCCGCCGAACTGCACACGACGCGCGCTCCACGCTCACCACCGTTCTGGCCGACGCGATCCCTCGCTACATCCAAGCCAACCCGGCAGCACGGCGACGCGGAAAAGGAC
The DNA here is from genome assembly GCF_040120725.1 of Actinopolymorpha sp. B9G3. Classification (NCBI taxonomy): domain Bacteria; kingdom Bacillati; phylum Actinomycetota; class Actinomycetes; order Propionibacteriales; family Actinopolymorphaceae; genus Actinopolymorpha; species Actinopolymorpha sp. B9G3. Next base: position 67,190 of record NZ_JBEEAB010000030.1, read on the forward strand.
GGAAGGGCCAACGACGCATCGCACGAATCGAAAAGCAGCGCAAGGCATGGGCAACGCCACTTCAAGCACTCCTCGTTGCCGAACGGGCAGCAGTTCTCTCCCGGTCTGAAACCGACTTCGTGATGATCTTGACGCTGGCCTACACGGGAATGCGATGGAGCGAGGTTCTCGGCCTTCCGCCGGACTGCATCCATGGTGGCGCACTCGATATCCACTGGAAGCTGTACGAGCTGAACGGCCGGTTCTATCGCGGACGACCTAAGGACGGCTCGATGCGTACGGCCGACCTGCCACCGTTCCTCGGTGAACTGCTCGCCGGACATCTCGAATCGACGCCGGGCCAGACGTGCACGTGCCGAGTACAGGCCGACGAAAACGATGACGTCGACTGGTGCGCTGGATCCGACTACGTGTTCCTCGGACCGCAGCGAGGTCATTTCCGCCGGTCCAACTACAGCGAGCGCGTCATGCGGCCGGTGGCTGACGGCTGGTACCCCGGGAGGAGGGGAGGCAGCCAACGAGCGAGAATGCCGGTCCTCGTTAACGTCGCCGGGCACTGGCCAGGCAAGCCCTTCCCGCCCTGGCCAGCCGCAACACCTGGTGTTGCCGAGTACCAGCCACCAGCCGGGCGGGGACGCCCACGTATCACCGAGGACACTCGACTCGCATCGTGGCTGCCCTTGCTGCCCGGGCTTTCACCGCACGGTCTACGGCACGGTCACCAAACATGGATGGACGAGGTTGGCACGTCCTACGTCCTCCAATCCGAGCGGATGGGACACGAGGTACCCGGCATGCGTGGCGTCTACAGCCACATCAGCACACGCATGCGAACCGGGTTGGTCGACGCACTGCAGGCGCTGTGGGCAGAGTCGCTCGAAGAGCGAGCGAGGATCGCACCCCACTCGGCTGTAGCCAGCTTGGACGCGCTTCTCGCCGATCGACGAGCGTGCTGAAGGGCTTGGCCATGCGGTCCGGGAACTGTCAGCTTGGGAATCGTACGAATCGGGCTGTCTCAGCGGCCCATTCGGCCGGAGCGAGTGGCCTGGAGTGTCCTGGCTGACCCCTGCTTCGCCTCCTGTAATGGCACGCGGATGGCACGACCAGCCAACCGACGAGCAGCGGATTAAGAGGAACCGGGCGGAGTGATCTCGGCCGCCTTGATCACGCTTGTGCGTGGCGACTCCGCGTGCTCGACCTGACCCCAAGGTGGAGGTCGTTGGGGTCAGACTGGGGTCAGGTCGTCATCCGGGGGAGTGCCAGCTTGGAAGATGTGGAAACGTGCCCGGACTGGTTCAGCGCACGCGAGGTTTCGGTGCCTGGAGTGGCCTGGGGTAACCCGTACTCGCCCGGTCTAATGGCCCGTGGGTGGCCCGGCGCTGTCGTATCGCCGGCTCGTAGGGATATCTCCTGCCTTAGTGGTCGAGCTCGTAAGTTCGCCGAGGGGTTGTTCAGGCTGCTTCGGCGGGGACGGTCTCGGCTGCTTGATGTTGGTCGACTCTGGCGAGTAGATCATCGAGGTCGTTTCTGGTGAACTTCCATCG
>NZ_JBEEAB010000031.1:0-63839 GCF_040120725.1 Actinopolymorpha sp. B9G3
TCAGAAGGGTGTCCAGGTCGGCGATCACGAAGACCTCCAAGTCGGCGTGTGTAGACACGCCGATCCTGGACACCCTTCGCCCCATCACCCCAGGTCAGACCCAGCGTGTCGCACACATGTCCCGACCTGGTCAAAATTTCCGATCAACGATCTAGGGGGTGTCTGATCGATCGTGATCCATCAGACACCCCCTAGGGCGGAGACACGCCCTGGGCGCAGGAGACCGGGACCTGCGTCGGCGGCTGCTGGTGAGGGCTCCGGCAGCGAGGTACACGATGGTGTCAGGGATGTTCCTGTTCCACGACCGGGAAGGATCAACACAACCCATGCTGTCCGTTCAGCCGCTCGGAGTCCTGGCCGCTGCGCCACGTGATCCGAGCCAGTGGGTCGGGCCGGGCCTGCTCGGCTTCGTCGTGATCGTGTCGATTGGTGTGGCGACCTTCCTGCTCTGGCGCAACATGAACAAGCAGCTTCGCAGGGTCAAGTTCGAGGAACGCCCAGGTCGGAGCGGTCGAGGTGCGCCGACGTCTTCGGCGCTCCCGGACGGGTCTCCCGCGTCCGGCGCCGACACGTCCGACCAGGGAGGCGGCGGCCACGGCGCAGAGCCCACGGCCGCAGAGGGCACGGCCGAGGATTCGCAGGAGTCCACGGGTACCGCCGATCGCTGACGCCGTCCGAGGGACCTCGCGACGCCACATGACCTTGACGTGACCCCGCTATGACGTCACTATGACGTCATGACGACGCAACGGCGACAGCAATGGTGGGCAGCATCGTTTCGGCCCCTACGGAGGAAGAGCTTCCTGCTGGTCTGGTGCGCCGGACTCATCTCGATGTCTGGTGACTGGGCACTCAAGATCGCGTTGCCGATGCTGGTGCTCGAGAGCACCGGATCGGTGGCCGCGACCAGTGGCGTCGCCATCGCGGGCGTCCTTCCGACACTCTTCTTCGGCGGGGTGGCAGGGGTCTTCGTCGACCGATGGGACCGCCGCAGGGTGATGCTCGTGGCATCGCTCGGGCAGGCCCTCGCGGTACTTCCGCTGGCGGTGATCGACGGGCCAGACACGGTCTGGGTCTGCTACGCCGTCACGTTCGCCGTCGGAACTTTGGCCCAGTTCGTCCAGCCCGCGGAGTCGGCACTTCTCCCGTTGCTCGTCGACGCCAAGGACCTGATCGCGGCCAACTCGCTCAACGCCGTGAACAACAACCTCGCCCGGCTGGTGGGGCCCGCCCTCGGTGGGCTGGTCGCCGCATGGGCTGGACTCACCGCCGTGGCGTACGTCGATGCCGCCACATTCGTGGTGGCGGCCCTCCTGCTGGCCTGCGTCCGCGGCACGTACGCGGCCGCCGGGATGGACCGGCTCGCGGGGGACGTCGCGACGGAGACGCCGAGCGATCGGCGGTTCCTTCGGTCGTACGCCAGGATCGGAACGGAGCTGGTCGATGGCGTGGCGTTCATCGCGCGTTCGCGGGTGCTGGTCGTGCTCATCGCGACGTTCACGGTGACGTCGGTCGGCGAAGGTCTCATGGGTGCCCTCTTCGCTGTGTACGTCAAGGAAGGGTTGCACGGCGGCGTCACCGAGGTGGGCTGGCTGATGTCGGCACAGGCGGTCGGCGGCATCGTCGGGGGAGTGGTGGCCGGCTGGTTCACGCGCTTCTCGCCGATCCGGTTGCTCACCGTCGGCGCGGCCGTGTTCGGTGTCATCGACGTGGTGCTCTTCGCCTATCCACTCGCCTGGTCGGCGTTCTGGCCGGCGATGGTGCTGCTGATCATGGTCGGCGTTCCAGCGGTCCTGGTCAGCTCGACCGTCACCGCGCAGATCCAGGGAGCGGCACCGGACGAGTTCCGCGGACGCGTGTTCGCGGTCATGGGTACCTCGATGGGTCTCGCGATGATGCTCGGTGCCGCGCTCGGTGGCGCGTTCGGTGACGACCTCGGGGCCATGGCGATGCTGATCTGGCAGGGCGCGGGATACCTCGTCGCCGGTCCGGTGGTCGGCCTGTTGCTCGGCGGTCGCGCGTTGGCGAAGGCACGCCGCACAGCTGCGGCGGTGCCTGCCGCGGTAGGCGCTAGCATGGCGGGCCCGATCACCGAGCGTTCGATCACTGAGACCTCGATCGGCGAGCCATCGAACGCCGGGCCATCGATCAACGGGGACTCGATCCGGAGGTAGGCGTGACCAACCGGGCACCATCAGCGACGGCGACGACGTCCACGGACACCGCCTCGGCAACGCCGGCAGCTTCCGCGACGTCGGCGGGCACTGGGTCACCGGCGGGCACTGGGTCACCGGCCGGCACTGGGTCACCGGCGGGCGTGGCGCGTCCCTCGTTGGAGGAGGTGGTCGAAGCCGGCTGGGCCGCTGCCCTCCAGCCGGTCGCGAAGCGGATCAGCGCGATGGGTGACTTCCTACGTGACGAGATCGCTGCCGGTCGGGCGTACCTTCCCGCGGGCGCCAATGTTCTGCGCGCCTTCCAGCAGCCGTTCGCCGACGTTCGCGTCCTCATCGTCGGCCAGGACCCCTATCCGACGCCCGGCCATCCTGTCGGGCTGAGCTTCTCGGTGGCGCCCGACGTCCGGCCGATCCCGCGCAGCCTGCAGAACATCTACCGGGAGTACGCCGCTGACCTCGGCCACGCGTTGCCCGCCAACGGCGACCTCACGCCCTGGTCCGAACGCGGCATCCTGCTGCTCAACCGCTCCCTGACCGTGGAGCCCGGCCGGCCGGCGTCCCATCGTGGCAAGGGCTGGGAAGAGGTCACCGACCAGGCCATCCGCGCGTTGGTCGCGCGCGGTACCCCGCTGGTGGCGATCCTGTGGGGGCGTGACGCCCAGGGCCTCCGGCCGCTGCTCGGGTCGGTGCCACGCATCGAGACCGCCCATCCCAGCCCGATGTCGGCGGACCGGGGGTTCTTCGGGTCGCGCCCGTTCAGCCGGGCCAACACCCTGCTGGCCGACCAGGGCGGGGAGCCGGTCGACTGGTCCCTGTAGGCCCTGGGTTCGGAACGGTTGACCGGCTCCGGCCGGCATTTTGCCCTTTCGTGTGCTGTACTCCTTTGCGGGATCTCGAGTGAGCTCGATCCAGGCAAGTGGGGGGAACCATGCACGTCAAGCGCGTCCCGTACCGGAGCCGTGGCCGCTGGCCGGCAGTCGCTGCCGCCGGCGTCGTGCTCGTTCCCGTCGTCCTGCTCGGTTGCGGCGGTCCCGACATACCGCCGCGCGAGGCACGCGACGCGGTCAGCGGGTTCGCCACCGAGTGGTCGCGCGGGAAGGCGGCGCAGGCGGTCGACCCGCACACCGCGCGCACCGCCGCCACCACGGTCCGCGACCTGAACGAGTCGCTCACCATCACGACGACGGCCGTGACACCCAAGGGGAAGTTGGCCTGCCTCGACGACGACCAGGCGGAGTCGATCAACGCCGGCCGTGGCGTCTGCCGGCAGAACCTCGCCGTGACCCACGAACTCGCCGGCCTGGGCCGGTGGCGCTACACGACCACGGCGGAGGTACGCGAGAACACCGAGGGCGGCTGGGCCGTGTGGTGGACACCAGAGACGTTCCACCCGAAGCTCACCGGTACGACGAGGCTGGAGCGGCATCGGGCTCTGCCACCGCGCGCGTCGATCCTCGACCGCAACGGTGAACCACTGACCGAGGAACGACCGGTCGTCCGGGTCGGCGTGATTCCCGGCAAGGCGAAGCCGGACATGACCTACTACGAACTCGGCCGGAACCTCGGCATCGACGCGGCCGACCTGCGCAAGCGCGCCGATGCCGCCTCACCGAAGCAGTTCGTCGACGTTCTCGCCCTCCGTGAGCAGGCCTACGACGAACTCTCCTACGTGCTCGACGAGATCCCCGGCGTCACGACGAGGAAGGCCACGATGTCGCTGGCGCCCACGTCGTCCTACGCGCGCGGCGTCCTTGGCGTGATGTCACCCGCGACCGACAAGATGCTGAAGGACGCGGGACCGCTGGCGGTGATCGGTGACCCGGTAGGGGTCAGCGGGCTGCAGCGCGCGTTCGAGGAGCAGCTCGCCGGACGGCCCGGTGGTTCGATCGACGTGGTGGACGTACGCAACGGCAAGAAGTTGCACGAGGTCTACACGCTGGAGCCGCGGCCCGGCAAGGCGCTGCTTACCACTCTCGACCCGTTCGCGCAGGAGGCCGCCGAGCACGTCGTCGAGGCGCAGGAGAAGCCGACCTCCATCGTGGCCGTCCGGGCGAGTACCGGTGAGATCCTCGCCGCCGCCAACGGTCCTGGCGTGACGTCGTACAACCGCGCGTTCGTCGGGGAGTATCCGCCGGGCTCGACGTTCAAGGTCGTCTCGGTCGCGGCTCTCCTCGAGAACGGCCTCAGCATGGTCGAGTCGGTGGAGTGCCCGGCGGAGACCAACGTGGGCGGGAAGCGGTTCAAGAACGCGCACAACATGAGCTTGCCGAACGGACCGACGTGGAACGCGTTCGCGTTCTCATGCAACACCACGGTCGTCAACCGGGCGGAGAACCTCGCCGACGGCGACCTCGTAGCGATGGCGCAGCGGTTCGGGATCGGCGCGGAATGGGATCTCGGCCTGCCGGCGTACTCCGGTTCGGTGCCGGAGCCGAAGGACCTGGTTGACCGGGCGGCCACCATGATCGGGCAGGGGCGGGTCCTGATGAGCCCGTTGGGCATGGCGCTCGTGGCGGCGGCGGTCGACTCCGGCCAGCCGCGTGCGCCCGTGCTGGTGCCGAAAGTGAAGCCCGGTGGGCCGGTGGGTGAGAAGCTGCCGACTGGGTTGCGGACGAACCTCCGCGAACTGATGCGGCGAGTGGTCGAGTCCGGGTCGGCTCGGAGTCTGGACCTGATCGGCGAGCCCGTGCATGCGAAGACCGGGACGGCCGAGTACGGCAACGAGAGCCCGCCGCGTACGCACGCGTGGATGATCGGCTTCCGCGGCGACATCGCGTTCGCGGTCGTCGTCGAGGACGGCGGCGGGGGCGGTCGCGATGCGGGGCCGGTGGCGCAGTCGTTCCTTCAGGAGTCCCGCTTCGTCCAGTGAGGCGGGCCTCATGTCCCTGATCATGAAGACTCCTGGGGGAGGACTCCGGGAGGCTTCATGATCAACGCCTCGCCTGTGGTCGTTCATGCGGGAGGCACCGCGCGGTACGCCGCTCAGCTGATCGGTCCGGCGTCGCCAGACAGGCCATAGACTCGAAGGTACTGGCCGGTCGGGGCGTGTGCGCGGACGTTACGCGGTACCTGTGCCGTCACGCCGGACGACGTGATCAACGCGTGGCCGCCGCGACTGTTGTCTGCGTTCCTCCGCCGGATGGGCAGGAGAGGGACCTACGAACATGGCGATCACGGTGGCTCTCGCCGGTGACACGATGCTCGGTCGAGGCGTGGCCGAACGCCTGCGGGAGTTCGGTCCGGCCTCGGTGTTCGCTCCGGAGATCCGTGAGGTTGTCCGGACCGCCGACGTGTGTGTCGCGAACCTCGAGTGCTGCGTCTCGGACCGTGGTGAGCCGTGGCCCGCCCCAGGCAAGCCGTTCTTCTTCCGGGCGCCACCGGTGGCGGCGGAAACGCTCGCCTGGTTGGGTGTCGACTGCGCGACCCTGGCCAACAACCATGCACTGGACTTCGGGAAGCAAGCCCTTCTTGACACCCGGTCGTTGCTGGCTGCGGCTGGCATCGCAAGCGTCGGTGCGGGCGCGACGGAGGACGAGGCGCGTGAACCTGTGGTCCTCGATGCTGCTGGAGCACGCCTCGCGGTGGTCGGCGTCACCGATCATCCCGCCGACTACGCCGCGGGTCCTGGCCGCGCCGGGGTGGCGTTCGCCGACCTGCGCGAGGGTGTTCCCGCGTGGCTGGCGAGGAACGTCGGCGCGCAGCATCGTGCTGCCGGTGTCGACGCGGTACTGGTCTCTCCGCACTGGGGACCGAACATGGCGTCGGAGCCGTTGAGCTATGTGCGCGAGGCGGCCGGGGCGTTGCTGGCGGCCGGTGCCACGTTCGTGGCCGGCCATTCGGCGCATGTCTTCCACGGTGTCGCGGGGCCGGTCGCCTACGACCTGGGCGACTTCGTCGACGACTACCGGGTCGATCCGTACCTCCGAAACGACCTTGGGATCCTGGTACTGCTGACGCTCGACGGGGACGGTCCGCAGCGGATGCGGATCGTGCCGCTCGGCCTGGACTTCTGCTTCACGCGGCTGGCGTCTGAGGAGGAGTACGCCTGGATCGTGCGGCGTTTCGTGGCGGCCTGTGCGGCCCTTGGGAGTGAGTGGGAGATCCGCGACGAGAAGGACCAACTCGTGCTCGACCGCCCTCGGACTTGAGGCAGGGCCGCTCGGGACCCTGGTCGTGTGCCAGTCGGGCTGGCCGGCCAACAACGGCGCCCGTTGCAGGTCTTCCGCACTCGTGGGCGCGCGGCGGGTCTGGGAGGATGCCTCGATGCCCCTCGTCCACGACTTCGACCTGCACCCCGGGCGTCGCGCCGCCGGTGCGGATGAGGGAGGTCCCGCTCGCTGAGATACCGCAGCTGCAGCCTGGAAAGCGATTGACGTGGGCGAGAGGATCGGACGCGTGACCGACGAAGTCCTGGAAGCGTTCCGTGACGAGGCGGAGGCGCTCGACAGCGTGGTCGAGAAGCTGAGCGCCGACGACTTCCGCCGTCCGACCAACTGCCCGCCGTGGGACGTCAAGGAGCTGATCGTCCACATCGCAGTGGTCCTCCCGCCGTATCCGCTCCGGGTGGCGGACTCGTCCACGCCGGACATCACCGAACCCGCCGACTACTACCGGCGTCCCGACCGCACGCGCCCGGACTACCACGGCGGGATCGCCGCCCGGGCCGTCGAGACCGCCGCCGAGATCGCCGACGGTGCCGCCGCCGGCAGGCTGCTGGCCGAGCGCTGGCGTACGGCCTGGCGCGACTGGTCGGAGCGGGACCTGTCCGGACTGGTTACCTTGTCGGTCGGCACCTCACGGCTGGACGACTACATCGTCACGCGGGTGATCTCGCACGCCGCCCACGGTCTCGATCTCGCGCTCAGCCTCGGAGTCGAGCCGTGGACGACCGGTCGCGCGCTCGCGGTCATGCGGCCGGTATTCGTGTCTCTGCTGGGTGCCGAACCGCCGACCCACTGGAGCGACCAGGCACTGTTCGAACGCGCGACCGGCCGCCGGGGGCTCGACCGCGAGGACCGCGCCGCCCTCGGCGCGTGCGCTGATCGGTGGCCGCTGCTCTCATGACGCTCATGACCCAGACGATCCAGGTCCCAGGCCTCGTCCAACCGGCGGAGATCCTCATCGACGAATGGGGGATCCCGCACCTGTACGCCGAATCCGCCGACGACGCGTTCTTCGTCCAGGGGTTCAACGCCGCCCGCGACCGGCTGTTCCAGATCGACCTGTGGCGGCGGCGCGGCCTCGGCCTGCTGGCGGAGGCGTTCGGGCCGGACTATGTCGAACGCGACCGGGCGGCGCGGCTCTTCCTCTACCGCGGCGACATGGCCCGCGAGTGGGCGGCGTACGGTCCCGACGCCGAACGCATTGCGAGACGGTTCACCGCGGGCATCAACGCCTACATCGGCTACGTGGAAGAAAATCCTGACGCGATGCCGCCGGAGTTCGCGATGCTGGGGCATCGCCCCGATCGCTGGCGGCCCGAGGACGTCGTCCGTATCCGCAGCCATGGGATCGCGCACAACCTGCTGCAGGAGGTGGCACGCTCCGACACCGGCAGCAGCCTGGGAATCGCCGCCGATGTCGTGCGCCAGCACCTGAAACCGAGGTGTCAACCGCACCTTGCTGAGGGCCTCGACCTGCACCTCCCCGATGACCTGCTGCGGGTCTTCGAGCTCGCGACCCAGCCCCTGGTGTTCGCCGGCGACCCGCGCGACCCGCTGGGCGAGGGCACGCTCGGGGAGTACGCGCCGGACAGTCGTTCCGCAGGGCGCGGGCACCACGCCTCCGGCGAGGGGAGCAACAACTGGGTCGTGGCGGGCACGCGCACGACGACGGGCCGACCGATCCTGGCGAGTGACCCGCACCGGTCCTACGCGACGCCGTCGCTGCGCTACATCGCCCACGTGTCGGCACCAGGACTGGACGTCATCGGTGCCGGTGAGCCAGCGCTCCCGGGCGTGACGCTCGGCCACAACGGCAAGGTGGCGTTCGGGTTCACGATCTTTCCCATCGACACGCAGGACCTCTACGTCTATGAGCTGGACCCGGCCGACCCGACGCGCTACCGGTACGCCGGCGACTGGGAACGGCTGCGGATCGTGCGGGAAACCCTCGCTGTCAAGGGAGAATCGCCCTGTCAAGCCGACCTTGCGTTCACCCGGCATGGTCCGGTGATCTACGTCGACGCCGAGCAGCGCAAGGCCTATGCCGTTCGTTCGACCTGGTTCGAACCAGGAACGGCGGCCTACGTCGGCAGTCTCGCCTGTCTCCGCGCCGCCGACGCCGAGGAGTTCCGCGCGGCGCTGGCGGGGTGGGGGAGTCCGGGCGAGAACCACGTGTACGCCGACGTCGCGGGCAGCATCGGGTGGACGGCCGCAGGGCTGGTGCCGCGAAGGCGGGGATGGGACGGGCTGTTGCCGGTGCCAGGCGACGGACGGTACGAATGGGACGGGTTCCTTCCCGCCGAAGATCTTCCGCAGATCGTCGATCCGCCAGAAGGGTTCGTGGCGACGGCGAACCAGTTCAACCTGTCTGACGACCAGCCGGCCGATCGCGTACCCAGCTACGAGTGGCCCGACCCGGCCCGGCACCAGCGGATCGTCGAGGTTCTCGCGTCCCAGCCCGCGCACGCGCTCAGCGACTCCATGCAGCTGCAGGTCGACCAGCTTTCGATTGCCGCGCGTGAGGTGACGGATCTGCTCGACAAGATCCGGGTCGACGACGACCCACAGGTCACGGCCGCGGTCCGACTCCTCCGCGACTGGGACGCCGTCGAGTCGGCAGACTCGGCAGCCGCCGCGTTGTACGAGGTGTGGGTCTCCCGGCACCTCATGCCGGGCTTCGTCCGCGCCGTCCTCCCTCCTGGTGCGCAGGACGTGGTGGACGACGTCGATCCGCACGGGCTGCGCGAGGCCCTCCGCGATCCGGCGCGATGGTGGGGAGCTTGGGGAGCCGAGGCGACGGAACGACGCGACCTCCTGTTGACGTCGACGTTGCGCGACGCCTACGCCGAACTCGTGCAGCTGCTGGGACCTGACCCGTCGCGCTGGGCCTGGGGTGATCTGCACGTCAACCGGCAGCGCCACCCGCTCGGTCACCTCGATCCCAGCCTGGACGTCGGTCCGATGCCCGTCGGTGGGTCGGGCACCACCGTCAACGCGGGCCCGTACTACTCGCCCGACCTCGTACAAACGATCGGTGCGTCGTTCCGGATGGTGCTCGACGTCGGCGCCTGGGACAACTCGATGGCCATCAACACACCCGGACAGTCCGGCGATCCACGCAGTCCGCACTACCGCGACCTCGCGGAGACCTGGCGACGCGGCGACTACGTACCCCTCCTCTACAGCCGTGCCGCCATCGAAGCCCGCACGTCCGTACGCCTCCACCTGCAGCCTGCGGCCGACCCCCCGTGATCATGAGAGGGCGGCGCGCCCTTGCCGCATCGGCGGCGCGCTCTTCTGCATCGGCGGCGCGCCCTTGCTGCATCACGAGAGAGCGGGTGCGCCCTACTGCAGGTTGACCAGCATCCCGCCGTCGACGAGGATCTCCGCGCCGTTCATGTACGCCGACTCCGGCTGGGACAGCAGCCAGATCATTCCCGCGATATCGGCCGGCTCGCCGATCCGGCCGACCGGAATGCGGGACCCCAGGTAGTCGACCTTCGCGGTGTTCGTCCAGTCGGCACGGTTGATGTCGGTCGCGATCGCGCCCGGCAATATCGCGTTGCAGGTGATCCCATGCGGCCCGAGCACGATCGCGAGACTCTTCATCAACGAGCTGATCCCCGCCTTCGTCGCGCAGTAGTGCACCTGCCGTGAACCGCCCACCCAGGCAGAGATCGAGGACACCGAGATCACCCGACCGCCGCGTCCGGCCTCGACCATCGCCTTGGTGAAGGCCTGGGTCACCAGGAAAACGCCGCGCAGGTTGACGTGCTGGACCCGGTCCCACAACTCCAGGTCGATGTCGAAGAAGTCTGCGAACGGGCAGATTCCCGCGTTGTTGACCAGGACGTCGAGTGGTCCCCATTCCGCGTGCACCGTCTCGGCCATCGCCCGCACCGCGTCCGGGTCGGCGACGTCAGCTTCCACGAGCAGCGCCGCGCCACCGGCGTTCTCGACGAGTTGGCCCGTTTCCTGCGCGTAGGAAAGCTCTCCGGGGGGATAGTTGACCGCCACCCTGGCACCCTCGGCGCCGAACCGGGCGGCCGTCGCGCGCCCGATCCCGCGCGCGGATCCGGTGACGAGAACCTGGCGCGGACGGGTCGCTTCGCCTGCCGCCACCGACGCCGCGTCCGGAGTGCTCATGCCACCCTCCCGCCCGGGAAGCGTTCGAGATTTCCGAGATCGTAGAGCGGTACGACGAGATCGGCGTTCTCGCGGACCCTGGAATAGGTCGAGATCGCCTCGTACATGTTCTCGTTGATTCCGATTGGAATGTTCTTCTCGACATTCTCGCGGACGAAATAGCTGTCGGAGATCGCGGCGACCCCGGCCGGTGTGTCGACCTCGACGACCACAGATGCGCGGTGGTGGACGCCTGACCACCAGGTACGCAGGCCGGGAGCGAGTTCGTCCTCGTCGGCGAGCAGGCGTACCCGCGGCCACGCCTCGGTCACCAGGTGCACGAGGATGTCGTCCGGCAGGGACGTGGCCCGATTGTCGTGTGGATGCGCGTGTGTGGTGTGGAAATGCACCCAGCCGCGCTCGGCGATGCAGATCTGCGCCCTGCTGAACAATGCCACGTTGCTGACCGTGTAGAGCTGCAGCGGCGTCAGTACGACGTGCGTGACGTCCTCGGGAGTGACGCCATGCTTGGCGAGCTGGTCGACGATGAACTCGTCGGGCTCCCGGCGCATCATCGCCCGCTCGCCCAGCACCGTGGCCCAGTGCGCGTTCATCGGACCGAGGTCCCGGGCGGGGCCGGTGTTGACGAGAGCGGTCACACCGTCACCGCGGATGAGGACCGCCTGGAACAGCAGGGTGTGCCACTGGTCCCAGTCGCTCATCCAGAACAGCTCTGGGCCCGGGATGTCGCCTCGACCCACGGGGAGCACCTGGACGCTGTACGTACTCATCGGACGCTCACCACTCCTCGTTGCGTTCGCCTGCGACCACCGGCTGCTTCTGCGTTCATGATCACGTTCGTGATCACCGTCAGGATCACGATTCCCGTCACGACCATGGTCCCGGCCACCGTCATGATCACGAACCCGATCGCCGTCATGATCACGATCAGGGCGGTCCTCATGATCAGCGACATGATCAGCGACATGATCACGTTCATGATCATGATCGCGGTCACTGCGCGCCGCGAACGTCCACGGCGCGAGCCGGCCGGTAGCCGAGCGCCTCGGACATCCGTTGGGCCGCACCGCTCAGCAGCATGTGGGCGCGCTCGCGATGCGCGGGGGTGAACCGGATCGCCGGCACGGACACGCTCATTGCGGCCACGACCCGCCTGCTGTAGTCGAAGATCGGCACGGCGACGCACCGGATGCCCATCGTGTACTCCTCGTTGTCGATGCAGAACCCCCGCCGCCGCACGTGCTGCAGGTGCTCACGCAGCAGCGCCTTGTCGGTGATGGTGTGGGAGGTGATGGGTTGGAGCGGCGTGCCGGCCAGCCTCGCGTCGAGCTCCTCCTGGCCGAGTCCGGCCAGCAACACCTTGCCGACGCCCGTGGCGTAGGCGGGCAGCCGCCGGCCGACCTCCGACGCGAGCGTCAGGGTTTGCCGCCCGTCGACCTTGGCGACGTAGACGTTGTGAAGCCCGTCGAGCACCGCCAACTGCACCGTCTCGTCGATGCCGTCACGGATCTTCTCCATCAGCGGCACGGCCCGCTCGACCAGGCCGAGCGCGCGGGTGTAGGCGTTGCCGGCCTCGAGCGTACGGATGCCGAGCGTGTACGCCCGCTGGTCCGCATCGAAGTCCGCCCACCCGCGTTCGACGAGGGTCCGGAGCAGGCCGTGGAGGCTCGACCGCGGATACCGCAGCGCCTGGGCGATCTCGGTGAAGGTCAGCGGCTGTTCGTGCCGGGTCATCAGTTCGAGGATCGCAAGCGTTCGTTCGGCCGACTTCACCGCGCCCTTGGTCATGTCGTTCACGGCGGTGCTCCCTGGTCGAGCTCCGGGGCTCCGTCGTGGCCGCCCTGGCAGCTCCTGCGATGGCGATTCGGGTATGTGAACACCTGTTCAGCAAGCTGAAACTGCGCATAACCTACGCCGACAAAGGGCGTGAGGGCCAGTGTGTTTCGTCGAGGAGACAGATTCATCGAGGTGAAGTCGTGCCGCATCGATCAGGTCACCGCGAACTCTTCGAAGGCTTCGCTGCTCCCCAGGCCGCGTTCTCGCCGGCACCGATCTGGTGGTGGAGTGGCGAACGCGTCGAGCTCGACCGGCTCCGCTGGCAGCTCGACCAGTTGGTCGAGGCGGGCGTCCACAACATGGTGGTCCTCAACCTCGCACCCACCGGCCCGACGTACGGCTCGCTCGCCGACGACCCACCCCTGCTGAGCGAGGAGTGGTGGGCGCTGTGGGAGGGCCTGTGTGAGTACGCGGGGAAGCGCGGCGTCCTGCTGTGGTTCTACGACCAGATCGGCTTCTCCGGCGCCAACCTGCAGGGTCGGCTCGTCACCGCGCACCCGGAGTACGCCGGTGCGTCGCTCGAACGGGTGGTGCAGGACGTCGACGGCCCGGTCGAGCTGGTCTGCCCGGCTGCCGGTTCGCCGATCTCGGCCTGCGCACTTCCCCTCTCCGCTGACGGCCCCGAGGCCGCGGGCACCGTTTCGGGACCGCCGATCCCGCTGGAAGTGGTCGACGGCCGCGTCCGCTGGGACGGCGCCGAACCCGGTCGGCACCGCGTCATGCTGGCGTACGCCCTGCGCCAGGGGTTCGACTACACCTCCGCCGACGCCTGCGCGGCGCTGCTCGACATCGTGCACGGGGCGTTCGAACGCCGGCTCGGCCCTTACCTCGGGACCGTCATCGTCGGGTCGTTCCAGGACGAGCTGCCGAACCTGCCGAGCTGGGGTCCGGCGTATGCCGACGAGTTCGCCAGGCGTCGCGGCTACCGCATGGAGGACACGATCGCGGCCCTGTGGGAGGCTGCACCTTCCCTTCCAGGGGGCCTCGACCCGGCACGGGTCAGGGCGGACTACCAGCGGGTCCGGGCGACCCTCGCCGAGGAGGCGTTCTTCCAACCTCTGCACGCCTGGCACGAACGCCACGGCCTGACCGTCGGCGTCGACCAGCAGAGCCCGGCGCGGGCGGGGGAGCCGCTCGGCAGCACCCGGCAGTACGCCGACTACATGCGTACGCACCGGTGGTTCAGTGCGCCCGGCAGTGACCACCACGGCGAGGCGAAGATCCACAGCTCGCTGGCCCAGCACTACGGCCGGCCGCGCACGTGGATCGAGTCGTTCCACTCCAGCGGCTGGGGCGGGACGCTGGAGGAGACGTTCGACTGGCTGGTGCCGTGGCTGCTCGCCGGCGCGAACCTCTACAACCCGCACGCCGTCTACTACTCCACGCGCGGCGGGTGGTGGGAGTGGGCGCCGCCGAGCACCTGCTGGCGTCAGCCGTACTGGCGGCACTACAAGCACTTCGCCGACACGGTGAGCCGGCTGTGCTGGCTGCTGACCCGGGGTGAGCACGTCTGTGACGTCGGGGTGCTGTACCCGTCCGCGACCGTGCAGTCCGCGACGCTGGTGGCTGGTGTGCTGCCGGACGCCACGAGGGCGCAGGAGACCTACAACGCGATCGTGGGACGGATGGTGTGGCACGACCCGGCGCGTGGGGTTCTGCACCGCGACGACCGGGACTTCGTCGTGCTCGACGACGACACCGTTGCGGGGGCGCGGGTCGCGGACCGTGCACTCCACACGCGGGCTGCGTCGTACCGCGCCGTCGTCCTGCCGTCGTGCCGGTTCCTGGAGAGCGCGACCGCGAAGGTGCTCGCCGACTTCTGCGCGGACGGTGGACTGCTGGTGGTCGTCGGCGATCCGCCTGAGCACGCCGACACCGACGACGGTGAAGAGGCGGTACGCCGGCTGCGGCTCATGCTGGCCACGGGTCTGGCCACGGGCGCCGTGGTCCAGGTGGCATCGCCGGAGGCTCTGCCGGCGGCCCTCAACCGGCTCGAGCGACCAGTCGCGCTCGACGGGCCGACGCTGCGCCGCCGGGTGGGCGAGCTCGAGATCCTGCTCGTCCCGGCGGAGCCGACCGGGTGGGCGACCCGGTTCTCGGGCGGCCGCGACTGGATCCGCGGACTGTGGAGGAAGGGCTACGACTTCGACTCTGACCGGCGACGCGACGCGGTGGTCCTACGCCTGGACCCGGCGGCGGACGACATCGAGCAGTGGGATCCGGTGTCGGGCACGAGCCGGCCCGCCGACGCGCGGCGCCTCGGCGACGGCGCGGTCGAGGTCACGGTGCGGTTCGACGAGGCGCCGGCCGCGGTCCTGGTGTGGCGGCGCGTACCAGAGGACACAGTGGTGGCCGGCGACGCGTGCGCGGGCGGAAGGTCGGCGGCAGGCGGCGCCGCTTCCGAGCTGGCGGAGGTACCGCTGGGTGGTGCGTGGTCGGCGTCGCTCGTCCGCACGCTCGACAACCGCTACGGCGACCTGGCGCTGCCGGCGAGCAGCGATCCGTTCCCCCTTCAGCAGTGGCGTCTGCGCCACCAGCCGGAACCACCGGCCGCGGGCACGCCTCCGCTCGCGGCCGCCGCTGCATCCCCCTCCACGCTCGCATCCGCCTCCACCCTTGCCGCTGATGACTGGGCGCGGCCCGACCTCGACGACAGCGGATGGTCCGACGTGCTCGTCGGGCAGGGTACGTTCGCGTGGCGTACCGCGCCGCTGGCCGCCGACGCCGTGCCGCCGCCACTGCCGGCGGGTCATGACGGCCCGCTCGACGCGCCGTTCGACGGTTCGGGTTGGACACCTGTCCGCTACTCCCTCTCCCGCGGCATCGAGAAGGATCCCTTCCAGGCCATGATGCTGGGCCCGAAGGCACGGGTGCCTGACGACTTCTGGCATGTCGCCGGGGTGAAGGCGGGTCAGGTGGTGGCCTTCCGGACCAGCCTGCCGGTGAAGCGGTCCGGCACGGTGACGCTCGCGGTGGAAGCCAATGGCGCCAAGGACGTCTGGTGGAACGGCGAACCGCTCGGGCCTGACCCCGGTGGCTTCCTCCGCCTCGACCAGGTACGCGCACGGGCCGGCAACAACCTGCTGGAGGTCCGTGTCACGGCCGACGTCAAGTGCGACCTGCGCGGCTACTGGGCACTCACGACGGATCCGGATGCCTTCGCCCGCCCGGCCTGGCTGGTGCCGGAGGACGGAACCGTCCGCGGGACCGAGCTCGTGGCGCGCGGAGTCCTCACCCTCCCGGCGACTCGCCTTCAGCGGGCCGTGTTGCAGCTGGGCACCGAGGGTCCGGCACGACTTGTCCTTGCGGGTAAGGAGATCGCGACGCAGGGGGCGTTCGAGCCGTACGGCGGGCAGGACCGCGTGCTGCCGTACGACGTGACGGAGCATCTGGTGCCCGGCGACAACCCGATCGAGGTCCACTTCACCGACATCGGCCGGCCGCTGGCGGTCTTCGCCGACGCGGTGATCGAGTTCGCCGACGCTACGACATCGACGTTCGTCACCGATGCCTCGTCGTGGACCTTCACGCGGGACGGCCTGCCGGTCGGAACGGCCTTGCGACGCTTGCAGCCCTACGATCCGCGGTTCGCGTGGCTGCGCCCCAGGCCACATCCGCTGCCGCGCGCGAGCTGGCTCGAACCCGCGGTCGCGGACGGCAGCGTGCTCGACCTCGTGCCCGAGGCGCGTCCGGGGGCACCCAAGCCGGCCGAGTGGTTCCGGCTCGTCGTACCGCCCGGTGCGACGTCGGCGACCATGCCGGTCGCGTCTGCGCGGGTGCAAGCCTGGCTTGACGGGGTGGAGATCCCTGTGACACAAGGCCGGGTGGCGTTGCCGGGGCCTGACGTGGAGGGCCTGGCTCTCGCCGTACGCATCGAGCCGATCGACGGACGCTCCGGCGGGGCGCTGTGGGACGGTCCGGTGGAGTTCGAGTGCGGGGATGGGCCACTGTCGGCCGGGCCATGGGCCGACGCCGGGCTGGGTTCGTACTCCGGCGGCGTCCGCTATCGACGTCAAGTCCACCTTGACGGTGTTCCGGGATCGGCGGTGCTCGACCTCGGAGCCGTGCGTGGCACCGCCGAGGTGGTCGTCAACGGCCAACCCGCCGGTGTGCGTATCTGGTCGCCGTACCGGTTCGACCTCTCCGGACTCCTGCGCAACGGCGCTAACGAGGTCGAGGTGACGGTCTACAACACCCTCGCGCCGTACCTCGACGACTGCTCGCCGACGATGGGAGTCTTTCCCGGGCAGCGGTTGTCGGGCCTGCTCGGTCCGGTAACACTGCGCGCCGCACAGCCTACGGCGATGCAGCCGGCCGCCAGACCGAGGACGGCCACACCAGGGACAGCCGCACAGCCAGAGGGGAGCTGAGACGTCCATGGCACTGCCGAGGATCCGGGAAGTCCGGGCGTACGTCGTGCGGGGCGGCGGCGCCGACTACCACGACCAGACCACCAAGCACTGGATCGACGACCACGTGGCGACGCCGATGTCCCGATATCCGGAGTACCGCGAGAGCCGGCAGGCGTTCGGTCTCAACGTCCTCGGCACGCTGGTCGTCGAGGTCGAGGCGGACGACGGCACTGTGGGGTTCGCCACCACGACGGCGGGGGAGCCGGGTGCGTACATCGTCGAGAAACACCTCGCGCGCTTCGTCGAGGGCGCACCCGCGACGTCGATCGAGAAGATCTGGGACCAGATGTATGCCTCGACGCTCTTCTATGGCCGCAAGGGAATCGTGGTCAACTGCATCAGCGCGGTCGACCTCGCGCTCTACGACCTGCTCGGCAAGCTCCGTGGCGAACCGGTGTATGCACTGCTGGGCGGGCCGGTGCGCGACGAGTTGGTGTTCTACGCGACTGGCGCGCGGCCCGACCTCGCGGAGAAGCTGGGCTTCATCGGCGGCAAGCTGCCCCTTCAGCACGGACCGGCCGAAGGTCCGGCCGGCATGCAAGCCAACCTTGACAGGCTGCGGTCGATGCGTGAACGGGTGAGCGATGATTTCTTCCTCGCCTGGGACTGCTGGATGTCGCTCGACCTCGACTACGCCACCCGGCTGGCCCACGGGTGCGCCGACCTCGGGCTGAAATGGATCGAAGAGGCGCTGCCGCCCGACGACTACTGGGGCTACGCCGAGCTGCGCCGCCGCATGCCGACCGGCATGTGGGTGACGACCGGTGAGCACGAGTGGACGAGGTACGGATTCCGGCTGCTGCTGGAGATGGGTTGTGCCGACGTCATCCAGCCGGACGTCAACTGGTGCGGGGGAATCACCGAGCTGATCAAGATCGCGGCACTTGCCGACGCCCGCGCCGTACCTGTGATCCCGCATGGCTCGAGCGTGTATTCGTACCACTTCGTGATCACGCGGCAGAACAGTCCGTTCTCGGAGTTCCTGATGATGCATCCCGAGGCGGCGGAGGTTGTGCCGATGTTCCACCCGCTGCTGCTCGACGAGCCGGTGCCGGCGGGTGGCCGGTTGCGGCTGCCGGAGACCCCTGGCTTCGGGGTACGCCTGAACCCCGATGCCCACCTCCACCGCCCCTACACGCACGAGCCGAGCGCCCTTTGACAGCAGGGAAATTCGAAGGTCACCTCACCGGGACCTGAAGCCGCCCACCCCGGGCGGATGGGACGTACAGGGAAGCCGATCAGCGCTTGCGTGCACTGGAACCTGGGTGATCTTGACGTGCTGTCGT
This sequence comes from Actinopolymorpha sp. B9G3, assembly GCF_040120725.1. Classification (NCBI taxonomy): domain Bacteria; kingdom Bacillati; phylum Actinomycetota; class Actinomycetes; order Propionibacteriales; family Actinopolymorphaceae; genus Actinopolymorpha; species Actinopolymorpha sp. B9G3. The sequence goes on from NZ_JBEEAB010000031.1 coordinate 18,018, forward strand.
CCCCTCTTCACGGTGAAGGCGTCAGTGGATCTTCTGAGCTGTGTCCCGACGACTCCGGACCAGAAGTCGAAGGGACGTGAGGAGGAGCACCGAGAATGCGCCTGCGTAAGGCATGTGTCGCACTGTTGTGTGTGATTGCGTCTCTGTTCGTCGCCCAGGTTGCGAGCGCGCCGGCAAGTCTCGCCGACAGCGGTCGCCACTGCTGCTGATCCAGCCAACCGCACCGATGAAGGTGGATTCCCACGCCTGGACGGGTGGGAATCCACCTGTGTGACAGGCCACGGACGAAGGCCGTCGCCGACAGCTCGGTTGATCGAAACTCCTCGCCACGCAACCTTGCCATCGTCAACGGGGGCGGAGAAGGCGGAGCATCACGAAGGCCGGGCGCAGGGCGAGCTTCGCATGAACCTCGGGAAAGCGGCGGCGAAGCTCCTCCGATGGCTGGGGTTCCACGAGGCGTTCGATGAGGAAGCCGGCGTCCGTCGCTTCAGCACAGGTGGCAGTGAGCGGTTGCCGCCAGTACCGCATGTCCCAGTCGTCCTTCCAGACCTCTTCCACCAGTTCGACGTCGAAGTAGCTGCCGCCGTGATTCAGCCAGTCCTCCATCGGGTGGGCAGTGGAGAGCACCAGTCGCCCGCCCGGGCGCAGGACTCGGAACAGCTCCCGCAGCACCGCCCGCCGGTCGTCCAGGTGGTGGATGACGAGTGCGAGGACCACGGCGTCGAACGTCTGGTCCGCCAGCCAGTCGAGCGGCTGGGAGAGGTCATGGACACGAAGCAGTTCCGCCCGGTCACCGAGCCGGCTCTGGGCGAGTTCGACCATGCCCGCACTTTGGTCGAAGCCGACGACGGACGCGCCGCGGGCGAGAAGCTCGTCTGCGTAGAGGCCGGGACCACAGCCGGCGTCGAGAACCCGCTGGCCGGCGACGTCGCCCAGCAGCGCCAACACCGCCGGCCGGTCGAGCAGGGCGTTGTAGGCGCCGTTCGCGGCATGACGTTCGAAGTCGTCAGGACGCCGTTCGTAGATCGTGCTCACGGCAAGTTCCTCTCTCCCGCGTGTCGGGTCCGGCCAGCGGTCCAGGGCACCCTCTGGCGGGTTGTCCGCGCAACTGCATTGTCCGAACGTAGGAATGAATCCGCGCCGCCAGGTCAGGCGCCGGGGCGCACCGGGTCGAGTCCCTCCGCCTTCGCTGCATCGAACAGTCTCCGGTCATAGGTGACGAACCCGGTCAGCTCCTCGCGGATTGCCAGCGCACTGGCCAGGTGGATGGCGTCGAGGCTTCGCAGCCAAGGGTCTCCCATCTCGGCGGCGTCCTCGATGATGTCGGCGGTGAGTGCCACCACATCCAGACTTCCAAGGTGCGCGCGCGTATGGGGGAGGGCATCTGCGAAGTGGCGTCGGCATGCTCGGATCACTTCGAGGCGGGCCAGCTCCGAGGTGACGTGGCGAGGTCCGTGGTGCGCGACGATCCACTCCTCAAGGGCTGGACTCTCCGCCTCACCATGCACGAGTTTGATGAGTGCCGAGGAGTCGAGGTAGATCACGGCAGCCGTTCCTCGCGCATGTCGTCGAGCATCTCCTCGGCTGTGGGCTCCCCCGCACGTGCCGGGCGTCGGCTGGGCAGGTGGAATGGCCGGGAGGCGGGGATCAACCGCCCCTCGGCGATCAGGCGTTCGCGCGCGGTGATCTCGGCGGGCGGGGGCACGAGAAGCGCGACTAGTTGGCCGCGCTCGGTGACCTCCACGGTCTCTCCGGCCTTCACCTTGTCGAGGTAGCGACTGGCGTGCTGGCGCAGCTCCCGGACTCCGATGCGTTCCATGCGGACCACTGTAGCACCTCTGGTGCTACAGTGGTCGTCCGTTCGGGGGATCGGGGAAGGCAGGGGTGTCGTCGTGCAGGACGACGGTGAGGACTGCGGCGTGACGGCGGCCGAGGTGGCGGTGATGGCACCGGCGCTCGGGCGTACGACCGACGGGTGCGGCGAACTCCAGGTCGAGCTCCTTGCTCGGCCGACGATCGCCGATCTCGCGACGGTCGGCATCTGGTGCGTCCACGGTCCAGAGCGTGACTGGTCCCTCGTGTGCAAGGTCATCCGGCATGCCGGCGGCGCCGGCACGACGTGGCGCTCGCACTCAGATCCGGACCACCCGTTCTACTGGCGGCGGGAGGCGGAGGCGTTCGGGAGCGACCTGCTCGCGGGCCTCCGTGACGGGCTCCGGGCGCCCGCCTGTCACGGCATCGTGGACCGGGCCGATGGCACCACGGCGATCTGGATGGAGGACGTCGCCGGCCTGCCCGCCTCCCACTGGTCACTCGACCGCTATCGCCGTGCGGCAAGGGATCTCGGCCGGATGCAGGGCCGCCTTGCCGACGCCCCGGCACTCGTCGAGCGGTGGCTCAGCCGCGACTGGCTACGGGTCTACGTCGAACGCCGGTCCGCCCACTGCGAGATCCTGGATGACCCGCGCGCCTGGTCCCACCCAGGCGTCGAGGCGGTCGTGCCCGCCGGTCGGGCCGGGGCCTTCCGGCAGCTCTGGGCCGACCGGCACCGCTTCCGGTCGGTCCTCGACAACTACCCCAGAACCCTGTGTCAGTTGGACTTTCACCCAGGCAACCTCTTCGACGTCGACGGCGACACCGTCGTCATCGACTGGGCGTTCGCCGGCGTCGGCGCCCTCGGTGAGGATGCCGGAACCCTGCTCGTCGACACGGTCGCCGACTTCCGGCTGGAGCCAACACTGCTACCGGACCTGTTCGAGAACCTGGTCGACGGCTACGCGGCCGGGCTCGCCGACGGTGGCTGCGTACGTCCGGTTGATGACGTACGCAGGGCGATAGCGGCCGGGGCGACGGCGAAGTACGGCTGGCTCGTTCCGGCCGTTCTGTCGGCGTTCCAGCAGGGGCGTACGACAATGAACGGGCGGCCGATCGAGGAGGGCGCGCGGGCCTGGGTGGCCGTGGCGGAGTTCCTGGTCACGGAGGCGCCTGACGGGCTTTGACCGCAATGTCCAGCCGTCCCTCCAGCCGTCCGGCCCGCTACCCCTGCAGCCGTTGCCGGTAGGTGTGTGGAGCTGCCAAGCTGCCCGACAGGCGCCTCGACGCGGCCTGCGCGAATGCGAGGACCGCCGGCAGCATCCGCTGCGGCACGCCCAGTAGGGAGCACACGGATGTCAACCGATCACCGGGACACAGACCCGATGCGCAACGCCCTGGCCGGGCTGGTGCGCGAGGGCACGTTGTCGGAGGATCAGGCGCGGCGGGTCGGTGACGTTCTGCGCCGTTCGGGCGTCGCCCCCGCGCAGCCTCGCGACGTCGCGCCGGAACGCCGGGAGCGCGTGGTCGAGGTGCTGTCCTACCTCGGCGGCGCGCTGGTCATCGGTGCCCTGATTCTCATCGTCGGGTTGGCCTGGAGCGACCTGAACCGCGCCGGCAAGCTGGCGATCTGCGGCGGCGCCACCGTCCTCCTCCTCGTGGCGGCCATGGCGGTCGGCGGGCTGGTGCGTACGACGATGTGGCCTACCGGGCGAGGCGAACCCGGATCGGCCGACTCCGGCAACCGACAGCGCGACACGCTCGCCGCCACGCTCGGTGCGCTGGGCTCCGGCGGTGCGGCGTTCACCGTCGGTGTCGCCATCGACGTGGACGGGTTCAGAGCATTGGTCCTTCCCGGTGTCGCCATGGTCATCGTGGCGGCCGCCAGCTACGTCATGTGGGGCAGGGCGCCGCTCGTCTGCGCGGCGTTCGGTGGTGGCCTGCTGATCGCCATCGCGCTGATCGACATGCGTCCGCAGTCGTGGTCGGCGCTCGTGCTGACCGGCATCGTGTTGATGGTGTACGGCGCCTTGTGGATCGGCCTCGGCCGGATCCTCGCCGAACGCGACGTCGCCGGAGTCCTCGGCGGCGCCATCGGCCTGATCGGTGCCGAGCTCGCCAGCATCGAGAACGACTACGCCTGGGTGGGCCTGCTGCTGGGTCTGGTGGGCATCGCGGCGATGTTCGCGATGTTCTGGACCAGCCGCCGCTGGTGGTACGCGGTGTTCGGGGCGGCCGGTGCACTCGTCATCCCGCCGACCGCGCTGGGCGTGATGTTCGACAACGCCCTGCTCGTGGGTGTCGTCCTGCTGCTCATCGGCGTGGCGTTGATCGTGGGCGCCGTCGCGACGCTACGCAGGCGGGGACGGCTGTCGTCGCGGCCGCCGGCCGATCCTGGCGAGTCCTCGTGACCGCCGCCTCAGCTCGGGCCGAGGAGGTTGCCGAGCTGGCGGGCCGCGGCGAGGGCGCGAGCGGCGTCGTCGGCGGACCGGCTGCTGACGTTTCGCCGTAGCTCCCGCTCCAGTTGCACCGACACGGCGTCCGGATCGGCCTGGTCGCTGTGCAGGCGCAGGAATCGGTACCAGTCGAGGATCCGGATGCCCAGCACCTCCAGCTCGTGCGAGGCCTGGATGAACTCGTCCATCAGACCGCGCACCCGCGCGACCCGGCCGAAGTTCTTTCCTCCGTCGTACGCCGGCTGGTCGGCGATCTGCTCATCCTTGCCGGGGTAGGGGCGGGCGTCGGCCGGTGCGCGGATGCTGCGGTCAGCGCCCTTGGCGGCATCTCGGGCGTACTGCCAGTAGTGGTTGCGGTACTCGGCCGCCCACCGGGCCGACACGACATAGGGTTCGGCGGCCACCGGCGACCCCGACAGGACGTTGTCGAGGTACCACGGCACGACCACCAGCAGGTCGTGGTCGGCGCAGGCGGCCGGCGTCGTGGTGAACCGGAAACTCGGCTCGCCCTCCTTGGCCAGCAGGAACCAGCCCTTGAGCTCGATGCCGAGCGCGATGTCCGGGCCGCCCGCCGATCCTTTGCGCAGCAGGCGTACGTCGGGAAACCGTTGTGACTGGCGTTCGAACGTGTAACCCAGCCACGCGTCGTCGGGATCCCACAGTGCTCGCTGCTGGTTGAGTGCGGCGACCACCTGGCCCTCGATCGACGTACCCAGCAAGGTGTTGAGACTGTGCAGGTCGGTCGCGTTGACGCCGGCGATGTGATTGTGGAACTCGAAGTACGCCGCAAGGCCGGCCAGCACGACGCGCAGCCGCTGCTGGAGTGTGGTGCGCGGGTCGTCGGGGTCGAGGGCGGGCTCCGCCGGCGTGGGCGGTCCGAAGGGCGCGGCTGGCGACGCGTCGAAGAGTCCGTCAGTGCTGGCGGTCACGTCGCCTCCGCCTCGCCACCCGTGCCGCGTGGTCCCGCGTCCGTGCTACGGGCCGGGTTTCCGCCCTGCCCCCTGGCATTCCCGCCGGCATTCTCGCCCGCCGCCCCGCGGCCGCCTGCCGCCACGTTCACGAGGTCCGATGTCGCCGGCGCGCCCGTCGCGCTTTCTCCCGCCACGGCAAGGTCGGGACGGTCGGAGGGGACGGCAGCCTCCTCCGCCGCCGGATTGGCCGCCGCTCGCGCCGACCGCAGGCGTTCGCGGGCGAGCTTGGTGAACTCCTTGTCGAGTTCGGCGACGTAGGCACGGCGGCCCAACGCGACCGCCGCGACCGAGCCCGACGCCAACCCGCCGAACGGTTCCCACACCACGTCGCCGGGCACCGTCACCGCTTTGACCAGGCGTTCCATGAACTCCAGCGGCTTCTGGTTCAGGTGCGCCGAACTGCCGGCGGTCGGCCGGTAGACCCGCGGTGCAGCGCGGCGAAGGGTGCCCTTGAGGCGTTCGTCGTCGTGCAACGGTCCCCGGTGCCAGACATTGGTGATCCCGTGCTGGTGGTTCCACCGGTGGCGCAGCGAGTCCCACTCCTTGGCCGTGACGACGCCCCGACCGTCGAGGCTGAAGTAGGGCCAACCAGTCTGTTGGCCCCGCTCGTTCGCGTACGTCGCGAGTTTCTCCAGCATCTCCCCGGGCGGCCAGTACCACAGCCAGTCCTGCGTGAGGTACTTCCTGGTCGCCGCATTGCGGACGCCGCACGCCTCGTTGGCGCGATAGAGCGGCAGGCCGCTGCGCACCCACTCGTGACGCAGCCACTGCTGCACCGGGAGCGGGCCGTCGGGCGTGTCGATCGTGAATCGGCGTTGGTAGAGGACGCAGACCTCCGACACCACCGGAAACCGGCGGATCGTCTTGCCGTTGACGTTGCCCGCGACGTGCGCGATGCCCTTGTCCCAGGTGATGGTCTGCACGTAGTCCCACCCGTGCTCCACCAGCAGTGGATGCACGGTCGCCCAGCCCACCTCGGTGTTCCAGAACCACAGTGTCGTGGCCGGGTGCGCGGCTGCGGACCAGGCCTCGACGTGCGGGCGGTACCACTCCACCAGGTCGGCGGTGCCGGTCGTGTCGCCGTGAAATCCGCGGACGCCATAGGCGCCGTCGCTGATGATCGTCACCGGCGTCGGCCAGCGGCGGTAAGCCTTGCTGACGTCGCCGTGACACAGCTCGTACGCCGGAACGCCCGGCCGTCGCCCGCGCGCCTTCCCCTCACCACCCACGCACCGCAGGCTAGCCCCGCCCGCCGACAGAGCCGCACCGGCTCGCCGCCCCGTCGCCTGCCTCCCCGTCGCCTGCCGCCTCGCCGCCTGCCGCCTCGCCGCCGAGACAACCTGCCGAGACAACCTGCCGAGACAACCCGGGCGAGACAACCTGGGCGAGACCGGACCCGGGGAGACCAGACCGGCGGTTCAGGGCGCAAATGACCACGCTGAGCATGCATGTGGTCCCCCACCAGGTGCCGACACCCGTTACGGATGCTGCAGCCATGCTCAGCGTGGTCATTTCCGCCCTGAACCGCCCCGCAAGGTCAGCCGTGTGCGGGAGGCGAGGCGTCGCGCGGTCGCTGTTGGACTGGCCGCGGTGCAGTCACGCTGGACTACGGTGGAAGTGATGAACCGACTTACTGCAGCGACCAGCCCCTACCTCCGGCAGCACGCCGACAACCCGGTCGACTGGTGGCCGTGGTCCGACGAGGCGTTCGCCGAGGCCCGCCGCCGCGAGGTCCCGGTCCTGTTGTCCGTCGGCTACGCGGCCTGCCACTGGTGCCACGTCATGGCCCACGAGTCGTTCGAGGACGAAGGCACCGCCGCCTACATGAACGACCACTTCGTCAACATCAAGGTCGACCGTGAGGAACGCCCTGACGTCGACTCCGTCTACATGGAGGCGACGCAGGCGATGACCGGCCACGGTGGCTGGCCGATGACCTGCTTCCTCACGCCGGCGGCCGAACCCTTCTACTGCGGTACGTACTTTCCCCCGCAGCCACGGCACGGCATGCCGGCGTTCGCCCAGGTGCTGGAGGCCGTGGCCCGGACCTGGGACCAACGCCGCGACGAGGTGACCCAGGCTGCCGGCGAGATCGTCGCCCATCTCGACAGTCCACAGATCCCCGCCGGTGACGCACCCGACCACGCTGCCCTGGACGCCGCGGTCGAGTCGCTCGCGAAGGATTTCGACCCGGTGCACGCCGGTTTCGGTGGTGCGCCGAAGTTCCCGCCGTCGATGGTGCTGGAGTTCCTGCTCCGCCACGCGGCCCGCACGGGATCCGCGCAGGCACTCGCCATGGTCGAGCAGACCGGCGACCACATGGCCCGGGGCGGCATGTACGACCAACTCGGCGGCGGCTTCGCCCGCTACAGCGTCGACCAGGCGTGGGTGGTCCCGCACTTCGAGAAGATGTTGTACGACAACGCCCTGTTGCTCCGCGTCTACCTGCACTGGTGGCGGCAGACGGGCGCTCCGCTCGCCGAGCGGGTGGTACGGGAGACCGCCGACTTCCTGCTCCGCGACCTGCGTACTCCCGAAGGCGGGTTCGCCTCCGCCCTCGACGCCGACAGCGAGGGCGTGGAGGGCAAGTTCTACGCATGGACGCCGGCAGAGCTGCGAGCCGTCCTCGGCGACGCCGACGGTGCCGCCGCGGCGGAGCTGTTCGGCGTGACGGAAGAGGGGACGTTCGAACACGGCGCCTCGACCCTGCAGCTACCCGTCGACCCGCCCGATCCGGCGGCCTTCGCCGACAGCAGGGCGCGCCTCTTCGCGGCGCGCGCGCATCGGGTCCCGCCCGGCCGTGACGACAAGGTGGTCGCCGCCTGGAACGGTCTCGCCATCGCCGCGCTGGCCGAGGCGGGTGCGCTGCTCGAGGAGTCGTCCTATGTCGAGGCCGCACTGGCCGCAGCGGACCTTCTCGTACACCTGCACACCGACGCTGCCGCCCGCCTGGTGCGTACCTCCCGCGACGGCGTGGCGGGCACGAGTCCCGGCGTGCTCGAGGACTATGCCGATGTCGCAGAGGGCTATCTGGCTCTCTTCACGGTGACGGGTCATCAGGTCTGGCTGGAACGCGCGGGGGAGTTGCTCCACGTCGTACTCACCCGGTTCTCCGACGGCGAGGGTGGCTTCTTCGACACCGCCGACGACGCCGAACGCCTGGTCCGCCGTCCCCGCGACCCCACCGACGGCGCTACGCCGTCCGGTCGTTCAGCGGCGGCGGGTGCGCTGCTCACGTACGCCGCCCTGACCGGTTCGTCACGCCACCGCGAAGCCGTGGAGCCGGCACTCGGCATCGCCGGTGCATTGGCGGATCGCGCCCCCCGCGCCGCGGGTTGGGGCCTTGCGGTCGCCGAGGCGCTGGCGGCCGGACCGGTGGAGGTCGCGGTCGTCGGACCCGACGACCCCGACCGGTCGGCCCTCCGCCGGACGGCGCTGTTCTCGCCCAGCCCTGGCGCCGTCGTCGCGGTGGGTACGCCGTCGACGGCAGGCGCATCGTCCTCCGGCGGCGATGGGCGGGTTCCCCTGCTTGCCGGCCGTGGCCTGGTCGACGGTCGATCCGCTGCGTACATCTGCCGGAACTTCGTCTGCGAGCGCCCGGTGACAGACCCCCGCGAGCTTGGTGCGAGGATCGGCGTACGTAACATTCAGTGAGTCCTTGTACGCGGAACGGAGTGATGCAGCATGGCGAGGCAGAAGAAGGGTCGCTTCAGCCGGCTCGACGCACTGCTCATGGGCGCGGTCGGCGCTCTCGTCGCGACGTCGGTGGTCAGGGAGCTTCGTCGTCCGGCGCCCGAACGCACGTGGCGCGGGAAGGTCGCCGGAGTTCCTTACGACTACCGGCCGCCGACCATCGACCGGTTGCGTTCGACCTGGTGGGCGCCGGAGGACGACCGGCTCGTGCAGCCGACGGCGTACGGTCTCGGCTGGGACCTCAACATCGGCCGCGTCGTGAAGCTCGCCTCGTCCGCGGTGGCGCAGGAAGAGTCCGCGTCGAACGGCAGGACGCCCGCACACCACTGACGTACGCCCGCATCGCGCTGACGTACGCCGCACACCCTGACGGGCTCGCCGGGGTCGATGGGCAACACCGGACGCGTCATTGGCGTCCAGCCCGCTGACTCGTTCACTGACACCACCCTTCGCCCAGCTGCCGGGCGAAGGGTGGTGTCTTCGCGTGCTGCCACCGGGCGGTCGCGGTGGCGGTGATCTGCTCGTCCGTGCGTAGGTGGCCGGTACGAAACGTGGCCCCGATCTGCTCTCGGCCGGCGACGATCGCCTGTACGCCGGCATCTTCGGGCGCGGACACCGTGACACCGCTGGCCTCTGCCAGCCTGCCGATACTCCACCTGCGCTGGACGTCGTCGTTCACGCACCAGGCGGTAGAACCTCCCGCTACGGGCGGTTCAAGCCCGTGCCGGCTGGAACGTGGAGAGCTGAGACGTTGACACGATCCGCTGTAACGATGTAATCGTAGTTACATGACACGTCAGGAACGTGAGGAACGCATCCGTGGTTGGCTCGTCGGCCGGCTGCCCGAAGAGTGGTTCACCACGCCAGTCGATCTGACCACCGACCGGGACGAGATCACCGTCATCGGGACCCTTGCGGCGCCGAAGGTGGCGCAGGAGGCGTCCGCGGTCGAGCGCTCGGCGGCCGAGTCCGGGCGGATCAAGGAGTTCCGGGAACGTACGCGCGAACATCGGATCCGGATCGCCCGTGAACTCGAACACGCCACCGGCCAGAAAGTGGCGTGGGGAGCGGCCTGTGGGGAGAGTCGGGAGACGTTCACCACCCAGTCGGTGCCGGTCATGACGAGGCTCCGCCAGTCCGAACGCCAGGTGCTCGACACGTTGGTCGAGTCGGGTGTCGCGCGGACTCGCTCGGAGGCGCTGGCCTGGTGCGTGAAGCTCGTCGGCCGGAACGTCGAACCGTGGCTGGCCGACCTTCGCGCCGCCATGGCACACGTCGAGCAGGTCCGTTCCCAGGGCCCGGACGCGGCCGACCGCACCGACGGCCTCGACGACCCCGCCCCAGGGACCGACCCCGCGAAAACCCAGAGCGACCCGCCGCCCGAGAAATAGCCCAAGCGTTCCGGGCGGAGCGCGCAGGTCGAGGACGACGCGACCGTTTCGGGGCCGCGCGCGGGCCGAGGGCGAGGTGAACTCTTCGGAGTGGCCCGCAAGTCGAGGACGAGGCGAAGCCTGGACGCGACTCCCGACCTTCCGTGATCATGATCGTGATCATGAAAGTTTGTCGGCACATATGCCGCTTTCCACTTCATGATCATGGAAGCACCGCGGCACGCACAGCGCCACCGCAGCACAGCGCCACCGAGCATTGTCATTGGGCACCCCGACGACGAGGTGGGGGTCAGGGCTTCTGTGCGACCAGGATGTCCCGGATGATCGCCTGGTCGACCCGGTGCTGGAATCCTTCGTACGCAGCGCCCTCGCAGACGTCGAGCCCCGCGTCCCTAAGCACCTGGGCGGCGTCGTCTCGGCTGGCGCCGTGAATGTTCCACGAGATCCCAACCGCGCCTCCGGGCCTCAACAACTCCACCCACGCCGGTACGGCAGCCCTCAGCAGGTCGAGCGGCCGTCGCGACAGGCTCCCTCCACCGCCGTCACCACCACGGCCGCCGCGTCTCCCGTCACTGCCGCGCGCACCCTCAGACCCGCGCCCGCTGTCCCCGCCGCCGCGCCCGCTGTCCCCGCCGCCGCGCATGCGGCTTCCGTGCTGCACGCCATACGGCGCGTCCGCCACGACCACGTCGAACGACCGTGGCCGGAAGAAGTCGCGCGCCCGCGTCGTATCCCCGTTGACCACCGTGAGCGACAACGCGTCCCCTGCCTTGTACGCCTCCTTGTCCGCCGCCAGCATGACGTGCAGCCGCCGCCCGATCACCTTGCGGTCCCTGCGTACCGGCGTGAACTCCGCCTGGTGCTTCAGCCGCTTGCGCTTGAGCCAGGTACGAATGAAGGCGGAGTACGCCTCGACGTCCTTGCTGTCGTGCTCGAGTCCGGTCGCGTCGTATCCGTACATCAGCGCCTGGTTCAGCGTCGTGCCACGCCCGCAGAGCGGATCGAAGACGTGCAACCGCCGGTCGAGCATCGCGTCCGCGAAGTCCGACGACAACACGGTGACGTTGAGCAGCAGCTTGGTGAAGTACTCGTTGGTCTTCCCGGCGTACTTCTGGATCGTCAGCAGGTCGTCGTCGAACACCGCGAGCGGCGTCAGCTCGACGGGCCGCAGCAGCAGGTCGGTCCCATCACCCGCGCCGCGACTTGGGTCTCCATCCGCGCCTGAGACCTCGAAGAGTGCGTAGAGCGACGACAGCTGGGAGAGGTACGCGATGTCGCGGCCGCTCAGCTCCTCGGCCGTGAAGAGGAGGTACGGCACACCGCCCAGCCTTGCCTCCTCCACCTCACCCAGCCGCCCGGCTAGCGCCCGCTCGGCGAACACCGCCAGTTCGGCACGCAGGAGATCGACCGACGCTTCCGCGTAGACACGGTTCGTCGCTGGAAGGATCAGCAGGGCGTAGCGCGGCATGAGGGCAACGATTCCAGGCCTGTCGAGAGCCCACGCGAGCGGGCGCCGAACGGGCGGCTGAACCGCGACTGGGCGGGTACGCCGGCGGGCGCCGGATCAGACGTCGAGCGCCTCGCCGACGGCGAGCCGGCGGAATCGAGATCCGGACTTCTCGGCCATCGATCCGACCAGTCCGTCGACGACCTGCAGGCCGATGTCGTTGAGCATTCCGTCGTGCGCCGACAACGCCAGAGTCGGCTTGACCGCACGGATGTAGTCGATCGAGTCCGCACCACGCAGCCAGGGCGCGCTGGTCGGCACCATCAACGTACGCACGGGAGCCTCAGGCACGGTGAACGCGTCACCGGGGTGGAAGAACGACGCATCCACGAAGAACCCGACGTTCGGCACCTGCGGCAGGTCGGGATGGATGACCTCGTGCAGTTCGCCGTGCACGCCGATCTCGAATCCCGCCGCCGTGAAGGAGTCCCCGCCGGCCACCACGTGCACCCGCGCCGGATCAACATCGTCCAGCAGTGCGGCCGTGGCGGCGTTGGTCCAGATCTGGACGTCGGGATGGCGGCGGAGCTTGCCGGCATCGAGGTGGTCGACATGCTCGTGGGTGATGAGCACCGCCTCTGCGCCGTCCAGCGGCTCCTCCTCGCTGAACGACCCCGGATCGATGACGAGCGCGTGGTCACCCTTCTCCAGGCGTACGCACGAATGGGTGTACTTGATGATGCGCATGGACGCTCCTCCCTTGTCCCTTCGACCCTCGCGGCCTCTCGACCCGGCCTCTCGACCCGGCCTTCGACCGGGCATTTCGACCGCCCTCTCCACCCGGCCTTCGACCCAGCCCTGGGGCCGGGTGCGGCAGCACCACCCCCGGGCGGGTGGCTCCCGCTCTCCCTAGCGACGCCTCGCCGCGAGCCGTCACCCTGGCGTACGTACGCACGTAACGCCGCATGAGAGGCGCCCCATCCAATAGGTTCGCAACAGGGTGCCCCTCATCCAAGGGCACGTCGGGCCGCCGGGCGGTTCCCATCGGTTCGTCCGTACGACGTCACCAGGACGGCACCTCACGAGTCTATGAAGGTGAGAGGGGCGCCCGTGACACGTCGTACCGGCTTGCCGACTCGGCGCGCGTGCGCCGTGCCCGCGGCGGTAGCCTCGGGCAGCAGGACACCCTGAGGAGGTGACGGGTTCCATGGGCCGTCCGGGCCTGCTGTACCGCATCTACCAGCGACGCCTGATGGCGTCGATTGCCGCCGACCGGGTGCCGAGGCACATCGCGGTGATGATCGACGGCAACCGCCGGTGGGCCCGCGCGTCCGGCAGCCATGTCTCGAGCGGTCACCAGGCCGGTGCCGACAAGATCCCGGAGTTCCTCGGCTGGTGTGAGGAACTCGGCGTCGACGTCGTGACGATCTACATGCTCTCGACCGACAACCTGTCCCGGCCGCCGGAGGAGCTCGAACCCCTCCTCACGATCATCGAACGCATCGTCGAGGAACTGGCCGCAACCGGCCGGTGGCGGCTGCACCCGGTGGGAGCGTCCGACCTGTTGCCGACTTCGGTCGCGAGCCGGCTCAAACGCGCCGTTGAACGCACGGCAAATGTTTCGGGAATGCTCGTCAACGTCGCCGTCGGTTACGGCGGCCGGCAGGAACTCGCCGATGCCGTGCGTTCGTTGTTGCACGAGCAGGCGAGCCGGGGCACGACACTGGAGGAGTTGGCGGAGCTGCTCGATGTCGAGCACATCTCCGAACACCTTTACACCAAAGGGCAACCGGATCCCGACCTGATTATTCGTACGTCCGGCGAACAACGCCTGTCCGGCTTTTTGTTGTGGCAGAGTGCGCACAGCGAGTTCTATTTCTGTGAAGCACTCTGGCCGGATTTCCGCAAGGTCGACTTTCTCCGGGCGATTCGTGCCTACGCAGCGCGTAACCGTCGTTACGGGCTCTGAACTCCCAGTTAACCTGCCTGTTTGCGTGTCCCTCTGTTCGCGGGGGCCAACCCCACGTATTTTCGATCCTGACGGTCGGAGAGACCCCGGCTGTTCGGGAGGCCCATCGATGCGTGCGCAGTCGTCCTCCTCCCGCCGCGAGGCGGGGAAGGGTACGCATGGTGAACGTGGCCACGGGTTGGGTTCTGCCAACTCTCGGCCGCGTCGCGAGAGGGCCGGCACCCGGCCCTGCGGCTTGGTCCCGGTCCACCATCTCGACAGGCGAGGGCCGGGCGCTGGTGCGCGCCGCTGGCCCGAAGGGGACGCACGTGGCTGCATCGAAGCCGAACGCGACCGTGGGTGCGAGCAAGTCGAGCGCCCGCTCAGCTGCCGGACACAAGCCCGCGACCGCGACCGCAGGGGCGACCCGGGACGGCGGTGTCGGAAAGGGTCCGACCGGCGCGCGTACCTACGTCGTCGACACCAGCGTTCTCCTCGCCGATCCCCATGCGCTCAAGCGGTTCGACGAACACGATGTGGTCATACCGGTCGTCGTCGTCAGCGAACTGGAGGGCAAACGGCATCACCCTGAGCTCGGCTACTTCGCTCGCACCGCGCTGCGCCTGCTGGACGAGCTGCGCGTCCTGCACGGCCGGCTCGACGAGCCGGTGCCGGTCGGCGCGGCGGGGGGCACGCTGCGGGTCGAGCTGAACCACACCGATCCGGAGTTGCTGCCGCCCGACCTGCGGGGTGGAGGCGTGCCCGGTGGTAGGTACGGCCGCGTCCCTGACAACGACACCCGGATCCTGGCCGTGGCGCGCAACCTTGCCGCTGAGGGATGCGATGTCGTCCTCGTCTCCAAGGACCTTCCGCTGCGGGTCAAGGCGTCCGCGCTGGGCCTGACGGCCGAGGAGTACCGCGCCGAGATTCCGGCCGTCACCGGCTGGACCGGGATGATGGAGGCGGATCTCACCGCCGCCGACGTCGACCGGCTGTACGCAGACGGCACGATCGACCTCGAGGTCGCGCGTGACCTGCCATGTCACACCGGCCTTGTCCTGCTCTCCGAACGTGGCAGCGCCCTGGGCAGGGTGACGCCCGACAAGCAGGTACGCCTGGTCCGCGGTGACCGCGAGGCGTTCGGCCTGCATGGTCGTTCGGCCGAACAACGCGTCGCGCTGGAGCTGTTACTCGACACCGACATCGGCATCGTGAGCCTCGGCGGCCGGGCCGGAACCGGCAAGTCCGCGCTCGCTCTGTGCGCAGGGCTCGAGGCCGTGATGGAACGCCGGCAACACCGCAAGGTCGTCGTCTTCCGGCCGTTGTACGCCGTCGGAGGACAGGACCTCGGGTACCTCCCCGGCAGCGAGGCGGAGAAGATGCAGCCGTGGGCGCAGGCGGTGTTCGACACCCTCGGCGCTGTGGCCAGCGCGGATGTGGTCGAGGAGGTCATCGACCGGGGAATGCTCGAGGTGCTCCCGTTGACCCACATCCGGGGACGGTCGCTGCACGACTCGTTCGTCGTGGTTGATGAGGCGCAGTCACTGGAACGCAACGTGCTCCTCACGGTATTGTCGCGCATTGGTTCCGGCTCGCGGGTCGTCCTTACCCACGACGTGGGTCAGCGCGACAACCTGCGGGTCGGTCGCCATGACGGTGTCGTTGCAGTTGTCGAGAAGCTCAAGGGGCACCCGTTGTTCGCGCACGTGACGTTGAACCGTTCGGAGCGGTCGCCGATCGCCGCACTTGTCACCGAGATGCTCGAGGACATCTCGCTGTGACCGCGGCCAGGTGTGTCACGATGACGCGCCGGGCATCCCCAACTAGTAACACAAAGTTGCAGCACTGCTACGTTGTGCGTGCAGCAGGGGCAAGTCGGGCTCACGTCGCGCGACCGAACGGTCCGCGAATGGCGTCTGGAGGCAGCTGTGGCTAGCTATTCGGCTAGGCATAAGGCACCGCCCAAACACAAGGCACGAGGGCGACTGTTCGCTTCGGCGTCCCGTGGCTCGTCAGCCACGCCGACGCCACCACCCAGCCGGGGCGGCAAGCGCATCGCCGCCCCGTCGCCGGGTCCCTCCTCCTCGCCGTCGTCCCTGGCGTCCCAGCCGTCCTCGCCGGTGCCGCGGTCGTCTTCGCCGGTGCCGCGGTCGTCCTCCCCGGTGTCCCGGTCGTCCTCCCCGGTGTCCCGGTCGTCCTCCTCGGTGTCCCGGTCGTCCTCCTCGGTCTCGCGGTCGTCCTCCTCGGTCTCGCGGTCGTCTTCGTCGGTGTCCCGGTCGCCTTCCCCGGTCTCGCCGCCGCCCTCCCGGGTCTCCGGCTTCGCGGTCACCCGACCCGGCACCACCGCGCAGGCTCGTCCAGGTGGTCCCCGCACGGTGCAGTCGGTCGCCTGGCCAGGGGGGCTTCCCGGTTCGCGTACACCACGTGCGGGCGCTCCGACGCCCTCTCCTGCCGCACCCTCTGCTGTCGCGCCAGCAACCGGCGCACCCGCACCTGTCGCGCCACCCGCGGCCGCGCCATCTCCCGCCGTGGCCGTACCGCGGTGGCAGGTGGCCGCCCGACCGCCGGTGGCTCGCCCTATGGCCGCCCCCGTGCCCGCCCGGGCCGGGGCGCAGGTGGCGACCAAATCGGCGACCAGGTCGGGCGGGATCAAGGCAGGCCTGGCCAAGGCGGCCTCCGGACCGGCGGCCCGGGCCGTGTCCCGTTCGCCGGCGAAGCCCAAGGCCAGGTCGGCGAGCAAGCTCGCCACCAAAGCTGCGAGCAGGCGCCCGTCGCGCCTGAGCCCGACCTTCGCGGCGATGACGGCGGCCAGCATCGGAGTGACCGGCGCGGTCGGTGGCGGCGTACTCATCAGCAGCGACCAGTTCGGGCCCCGCAACACGCTGGTCCTGTCCGACGTCGGCAACTCGGGCATCCTCGGGGCCAAGAAGGCTCCGAAGCGGACCGCCTCACCCACGGCGACCCCGCGCGCCTCCAGGACAGTCACACCGACACCCACGGCCACCGAGGCGGCGACACCGGCCACCGGGCAGGCGGTCCTCGACCGCACCGCGATCGAGCGCATCCGGGCCGAGGAACGTGCCTCCCGCGCCCGTGAACGCCTGGCACTCAGCGACCCGAAGGCGATCGCCTCGGGGATGATGGGCGACTTCGGCTGGGACTCGTCGCAGTTCTCCTGTCTCGAGACGCTGTGGGAGCACGAGAGCGGGTGGAACCCCAGCGCCACCAATCCGAGCTCTGGCGCCTACGGCATCCCGCAGGCGTTGCCAGGCGAGAAGATGGCCGCCTATGGCGACGACTGGCGGACGAATCCGGCCACCCAGATCAAATGGGGCATGAACTACATCGCCGACCGCTACTCGACTCCGTGTGGTGCGTGGTCGTTCTGGCAGGCCAACAACTGGTACTGACCAGGCTTCGACAGCACGAGTTCTGACGGAGTACACCGACAGGGTGCCCATGGTGTTCGCCGCCTGGGCATTCTCTTTTTCCTCCTCGACGCCGCCGCAAGATCTCTCGCGAGACGCCACCAGACGTGGTTTACTTGCGGCTCCGAAAGATCGACCACCCAGCCGAGGTGGCGCAGCGTGTGGTTCCGCGGTCCCTCTGGGCCGTCCGCACGGGCCGGAAGAGACGAGGCAAACGGGGAGGCGTAGTGCACGACGCAGCCGACCGTGGACGACGGCAAGCGGGTCCGAGCGCGAGGCGTTCCACCAGGCGTCGTGCCGGCGCGGTTCTCGCCTCGGCGGCGCTGATCGCCAGTGCGGCGTTGGCCGGGTGTGGCAGCGAGTCCGATGTGCCGGCGCTGACGTGGTACATCAACCCGGACAACGGTACGCAGCAGAAGCTCGCCGCCGAGTGCACACAGGCCGCCGATGGACGTTACGAGATCAGGACGGCCCTGCTGCCGCGGGAGTCCACCGGACAGCGTGAGCAACTCGTCCGCCGGCTCGCCGCGAGCGACTCGGGCATCGACCTGATGAGCCTTGACGTTCCCTACCTCGCGGAGTTCGCCAACGCGGGATTCGTCCGCAAGTTCACGGGCGAGGAGCGCGAGCGGCTGACCCGAGGGATGTTGCAGGGGCCGTTGGAGTCCGCGCAGTGGCAGGGTGATCTCTTCGCCGTTCCGTTCAACACCAACACCCAGCTGCTCTGGTACCACAAATCCGTTGCCCGCAAGGCCGGGCTCGACGTTGGCCCGAATTCCGCCGTCACCTGGGATCAGGTGATCAGTGCCGCCGAGGACACCGGCACGACCGTCCAGGTGCAGGCGTCGCGGTACGAGGGCTACACCGTGCTGATCAACTCGCTGGTGGCCTCGGCCGGTGGCGAGATCCTGAGGAATCCCGAAGCGGGCAAGGACGTCACGCCGGCGTTGAACTCCGCCGCGGGTCGGGAGGCGGCCCAGGTCGTCCGGACTCTCGCGAGGTCGAAGGCCGCGCCGGCCGACATCAGCAACTCCAACGAGGGGACCGCGCAGGCGGGTTTCCTTGCCGCGAACGGTGGCTTCATGACCAACTGGCCGTTCGTCTACACCGCTGAGACCAGCATGCTCACCGACCTCGAAGGTCAGCTCGAGTCGGCGAAGTCCGAAGCGGACAAGGAAAAACTCCGTCAGGCGGTCGAGGACCAGGAAGCCCGGATCGACGACATCGGGTGGGCCCGGTGGCCGGCGGTCGTCGAGGGTGAGCCCAGCGCACCGCCGTTGGGTGGCATCGATCTCGCCGTGGGTGCGTTCTCCGAGCACCCGGAGCTCGCGGTCGACGCGGTGGAGTGCCTGACCTCGCCCGAGAGCCAGCAGACCTACATGCTGGGCGAGGGACTGCTCGCCACAGTCGAGTCGGTGTACACCGATCCCGCGATCAGGAAGGCGTTCCCGATGGCCGAACTCCTGCGTGAGTCGGTGGACGAGGCGGCGCCCCGGCCCGTCACTCCGTACTACCCGGACATCACCGCCACCATCCAGCGCACGTGGCATCCGCCGGCGGGATTGAACGCACAGACGCCCGCCCGGTCGGCCGACCTGATCGTCGCCGTCCTCCAAGACAACGAGTTGAGCTAGGGGGTCCGAGGTCTGATGACAACGGTCGAGTCCACGGCCGCTCCGACCGTCCAGCGGCCCAAGGTGACCGAGCGAGCTCGCCACGAGCAGCGGTTGGGTTGGTACCTCTGCCTGCCGGCGTTCGTCGTGATGCTCGCGGTGACCGCCTATCCGATGCTGCAGGCGGTCTGGTTGTCCTTGCAGAGTTACCGGATCACCGACCCGCAGTCGCGGCGGTTCGTGTGGTTCGACAACTACGCGGTGATCCTGACCGACGGTCTGTGGTGGCGCGATGTCGGTGTCACGGTGTTGATCACCGTGATCACGGTCGCGGTCGAGTTGGTGATCGGGTTCGCGTTCGCGATGGTGATGCACCGGATCATCTTCGGACGCGGCATCGTGCGTACGTCGATTCTCGTTCCGTACGGCATCATCACCGTGGTGTCGGCCTTCGCGTGGAAGTTCGCGTTCGCGCCGGACTCGGGATTCATCAACGGCTGGTTCGGCCTGGAGAACTACGACTTCTTCGCGCAGTTCTGGTCCTCGATCGCGGCCATCTCGCTGTCGGAGATCTGGAAGACCACACCGTTCATGTCGCTTCTACTGCTGGCCGGTCTGGCGCAGGTGCCGGAGGAGTTGCAGGAGGCCGCGAAGGTCGACGGCGCCACCTGGTGGCAGCGGCTGTGGAAGGTGACGATCCCGAACATGAAGGCGGCCATCATGGTCGCACTGCTGTTCCGGACCCTTGATGCGTACCGGATCTTCGACAACGTGTTCGTGATGACCAATGGCGCACAGGGCACCGAAACGGTGTCCTTCCTGGCCTATCGGGAGATGATCACCCGTACCGCGGTGGGCCTCGGCTCGGCGGTGTCGGTGTTGCTGTTCCTGTCCGTGGTCCTGATCGCCGTTGTCTTCATCAAGGTGTTCCGGACCGACCTGTCCCAGGTGAGGGGTGATCGGTGATGAAGGGGCGGCTCACCGCCGGATGGGTTGTCGCCGGGCTGGGTGTCATCGTCTACACCCTCTTTCCGGTGGGCTGGATCCTCTCCCTGTCGATGAAGAAGGGGGAGGATGTCCAGAACCAGCAGTTCTTCCCGAGCGCCTGGTCGCTGGACAACTACCGGACCGTCTTCGAGTCAGGACTGTTCACTTCTGCCCTGCGTAACTCGATCGGGATCTCGTTGATCTCCACGGTGTTGTCGGTGACATTCGCGACGCTGGCGGCCTACGCGATCGCGCGGCTGGACTTTTCCGGCAAGAAGCTCATCCTGTCGATGGCGCTGGCGATCGCGATGTTCCCCACGATCTCGCTGGTGCCGCCGCTGTTCGACATGTGGCGCAGCATCGGTCTCTACGACACGTGGATCGGGTTGATCATCCCGTACATGTCGTTCACGTTGCCGTTGTCGATCTGGGTGCTGACGGCGTTCTTCCGGGAGATTCCCTGGGAGCTCGAGCAGGCCGCCCAGGTCGACGGCGCGACCCAGTGGCAGGCGTTCCGCAAGGTGATCGTGCCGCTGGCCGCGCCGGGTGTGTTCACGGCGGCGATCCTGACCTTCTTCTTCGCGTGGAACGACTTCGTCTTCGGCATCTCGCTCACGGCGTCCGACGCGGCGAGACCGGTGCCGGCGGCGCTGGCCTTCTTCACCGGTGAGTCGTTCTTCGAACAACCCACGGCCGCCATCGCCGCGGCGGCCGTTGTCGTCACGATCCCGGTGATCGTGCTCGTCCTTCTCTTCCAGCGCAAGATCGTTGCCGGGTTGACCTCCGGCGCGGTGAAGGGCTGATACGTTCCATCCCCCGGAGGGTCTCACACCATGGCAGCCATCGAGTTGAAGAACCTCGTCAAGCGCTACGGCGACGGCTTCCCCGCCGTCAATGACGTCAGCCTCGACATCGCCGACGGCGAGTTCATGATCCTCGTCGGCCCGTCCGGCTGCGGGAAGTCCACCCTGCTCCGGATGATCGTCGGCCTCGAGGACATCACCTCCGGTGACCTCACCATCGGCGGTCAGCGAGTGAACGAGAAGGCACCCCGCGACCGCAATCTCGCGATGGTGTTCCAGAACTACGCGCTCTACCCGCACCTCACCGTCTTCGAGAACATCGCGTTCCCCCTGCGGCTGGCGAAGCTGCCCGAGACCGAGATCACGGCGAAGGTCGAACACGCCGCGGAACTGCTGGAGCTGAAGGAACACCTGCAGCGCAAGCCGAGCCAGCTCTCCGGTGGCCAGCGGCAGCGGGTGGCGATGGGCCGGGCGATCGTGCGTGAGGCCGAGGCGTTCCTGTTCGACGAGCCGCTTTCCAACCTCGACGCGAAACTGCGTGGCCAGATGCGCACGGAGATCTCCCGGCTGCAACGCCGGCTCGGCATCACGACGGTCTACGTCACCCATGACCAGACCGAGGCGATGACCCTCGGCGACCGGGTTTCGGTGCTGCGCAAGGGGATCCTGCAGCAGTGTGCGACTCCGCGCGAGCTCTATGAGCACCCGGTCAACCTTTTCGTCGCCGGCTTCATCGGCGCGCCGCCGATGAACCTCCTGCCCGCCACCGTCGAGAACGGCCAGGTGTCGCTGCCGTTCTGCACGGTCCCCGTGCCGGCGGGGGTCAGTGCCGCCGACATCGACGGCAAGCTTCTGGTCGCCGGCGTCCGGCCCGAGTTCTTCGAGGACGCGGCCTACGTCGATGCGGCCAAGCGCGACCGTGGCCAGACCTTCTCCGCGACCGTCGACGTCACCGAGTGGCTCGGCAACGAGCAGTACGCCTATGTGCCGTACGAATCGCCGGCCGAGATCCGTTCCCAGATCGACGCGCTCGCCGAAGAGCTCGACATGGAAGCGATGCGGCCCCAACTCATCGTCTCGCTCGACCCGGCCAGCCAGGTCGCGGAAGGTGAGGAGGCCGAGTTCTGGGTCGACGTGTCGCGCATGCACCTCTTCGACCCCCACACCGGCGCCAACCTTTCCACCACGTCGGCGACCGCCCCCAGCGCGTCCTAGGCGCGTTCGATGCGGCCGGGGTGGGACCGTTCCCGGCCGCATCTCGGGCTCAGATGACCTCGAAGTTGGCCATCATCGCCATGTCCTCGTGTTCGAGGTTGTGGCAGTGGAAGGTGTACCGGCCGCGGTAACCTCCGAAGCGCACCGCGATCTCCGCCGTCTGGACGGCGCCCAGATCGAGGGTGTCCTTCCACGCCACCGGGTCCTCGGCTCGCTCACCGTCGATCGAGAGCACCTGGAAATGCGCGAGGTGCAGGTGGATCGGGTGGGCGGCGTCGGTGGTGAGACGCCAGATCTCGGTGGCACCGAGCCGGGGTCTCGCGTCCATCCGTGCCGGGTCGAACGGCTTGCCGTTGATGCGCCACCCGGTGTGCCCGTGGACCTCGCCCGATTCGAACCTGAAGTCGCGGGTGACGCGCGCCCGCGCCGGATCCAGGCGTTCGACCTGGGACAGCCGCGAAGGGACAGCGGTGTCGTCCGCCTCCTCGCCGGTGACCCGGAACCGCATCACCTGGCCGGCAGGACCGTCGCCGGCGACGTTGGCCAGGACGACCGTCGCGCCGACCGGGTACGCCGAGAAGTCGATGATGACGTCGGCGCGTTCACCTGAGGCGAGGGCGATCTCGGTGCGCGGCCATGGGCGCTCCAGAAGCCCGCCGTCGGTGCCGATCTGGACGATCCGTGCTTCGCCGCGTAACTCGTCGCTGCTCAGCTCCGCACCGTCGCGCGAGCGAGGAACGAGGCGCAGCACGTAGCGCCGGGCGTTCGACGCGTTGAGGGCCCGGAATCGGTACCGGCTGCGGGAGACCTCGAGTTCGGGCCACGGTGCACCATTGACGAGGACGACGTCGCCGAGGACACCTCCGCCGTAGGCCTTCATGACGCCGGGCTGTTCGCGGAACTCCGCGTCCAGTGCCGGATACAGCAGCGTCCCGTCCTCCGCGAACGATCGGTCACTGATCAACAGCGGCACGTCCTTGTCGCCGCGCGGCAGGGGCAGTGCGTCCTCCTCGTCATCGCGGACCACGCAGAAGCCCGCGAGACCTCGCCACACTGCAGGGCCGGTGAAGTCCATCCGATGGTCGTGGTACCACAACGTGGCGGCTCGCTGGTCGAGCGGATACTCATATGTACGTACGCCACGAACGACGTCGGCACGCTCGTCGGTCATGTGCGAGGCGGGTGACGCGAAGCCACCCCGTGCCGGCAGGAGGAGGTCGGTGGGATAACCGTCACTGGCCGGCGGGGTCCGTCCGCCGTGCAGGTGGGTGACAGCGGGGACGGGCAGGTCGTTGCGCTGTCGTACGACGATCCTCCGGCCACTGCGGGCCTCGATCGTCGGCCCGGGAAACTGCCCGGCGTACCCCCAGATCGGCGTTCGCAGCCCGGGAATGATCTCCTGCTCCGCGACCCGCAGCGGCAGGTCGTAGTAGTCGGTCGTCGCGTCCGTGCGGACCGGCTTGAGTGTCGCCACCCTCGGGAGCGGGGTGGCGAAGGGCCGCGGCAGTGGCGCGGCGCTGGGGAGTAACCGGGGGTCAGGCGTGTTCGTCGGCAGCGCGGAGCAGCCAGCGGCCGCGGTGAGCCCGGCCGTGGCGCCGGCCGCCGCGAGCGCGCCACCGCCGAGCAGTCGGAGCGCCTGCCGTCTACTCAGTCCGGGCGCGGTCACGGCTGCCCACCGCTCGCCGGAGTTGAGGTCCTCGCGGGGCCGGACTGCTGGTTGGATGCTGCATCCGGTGCTCGGCCAGGCGCCGCATCCGGTGCCCGGTCTGGCGCTCGACCCTGTGCTTGGTCGGGCGCTCGATCCGCCGGCGCGGACCACAGCTGGCGGGTGAGCATGAGGAGACCGCCGAACATCAGGACGCCGAACGGCACATGCAGGGCCTTGTTGTGCGTCTCACCCAGCATGGCCTGGACGAGTACGCCGACGAGAATGCCGATGCTCGGCCCGAGGAGTCGGGCGGTCCCGCGGCCGGGGCGCCAGTGGAGGATCGCGACGACCACCTGCACCAGGCCGATCAGTACGAGAAGAATCGCGCCCAGGCCGTGCACTCCGCGAACGTTCGGCGTACCCGACAGAAGCAGCCCTGCGGTGATGGCCTGCGCCAGGATGATCGCGGCCTGGACGGTGACGAGGATCCGGAGGGTCCGGAAGGTCGTGAGCCGCCAGGCGGCTGCCCGACCTGTGGACGCGGGAGTCGTGGTGGGAGGACCGACAGTTGGTACCGGTTGCGCTGGTTCCATGCCGCTCAGCCTTCCGGCTCCTGGGCAGGGGTCGCGTCGGTCGGCCGACGGCTTTCTGCGTACGTCCTGGGACGTAGGTCAGAGCGCGGCGAGGTCGTCCGGGAGCGTAGCCGCGTGGGCGTCGAGCCACCGGCCGATGTGGACGCCGGTAGCGAGCCGGAGTCGCACCTCGTCGAGGTGGGACTGCCCCAGCCGCCAGCGCCCGGCACGCCAGACGATGGTTCCGAGCACCCGCAGGCGCACCAGGTCGGGAAAGGCCGCGCGTTCTCCCGAGGTGAGGGGAATGTGGCGGACGAATCCACGGTAGAAGGCGCTCGCCCGCTGCCCTTCGTCGGCGCTCCACCATCCGCCGGCAGCCTGGGCGACACCCGTGACGACCTCGTTGACGGCGACGTCGAGTCCGGCGATCTCGAAGTCGAGGATGGCGGCCGGTCGACCGTCGTCATCGACCACCAGGTTGGACATCGCGAAGTCGCCGTGGACGATCCGGACGGGAAGCGTACGACACAACTCCGCGTACCTGCCGGCGGTCGGGCCGGCATGCCTGCGAAGCCACTCAACGCCGTCGGTCTCCGGCACCGCACGGGCGAGTTCGTCGGCCAGGTCGTCCAGGTCGGTGACCGCGGGATGCATCCGGTCGAGTGGATGCATCCGCCAGTCGATGGGCGCGAGCGCCGCCGGCAACTCGGCGAGGGCAAGGCCCAGGAGCGCGAGTGCCTCGCCGGCGTACTCGAGTTCGGCCAGATTGTCGCCGTCTGCGGTGCGTCCGGGGAGGTAGCGAAACAGGGCCGCGAAGCCGTCCGGCGTCTCGACGTAGGTCCGTCCCTCGGGCGTCGGGATCGGTTGTGGAACGGCGAACGGCAGTCCGGCGCCGGAGAGAGCGTCGAGCAGTCGGTGCTCGGCGGCGATCCGCTTCTGGCTGAGGTTCTGGTAGATCCGCAGGACGTACGACGAAGCGCCGACATCGACGATCAGGACGACGTTGTTGGTGCCGCCGTCGGCTCGTCGTACATCCGTGGGGGACGGGAGGCGCCAGGCGTCGAGGAGACGAGCGCCAGTGAGGAGGCGACCGTCCGTGAGGAGACGCCTGGCGATTGCCGCCGTGCCCAGGTCGGCGGGATCAGGACCCGTCGTGGCGGGGGGCCGGTCACGTGGTTCCATGATCATGAAGGCTTCCGGGCGGATATGACGACAGATCCTTCATGATCACGATCATGATCACGGGAGGTCGGGTGATCACGGGGAGTGGGGGGTGAGGGTGGGCGGTGGGAGGCTGGGGAGCGGCCAGTTCGGATCAGGGCGCCAGCGTTCCCAGCCGTCGCAGAAGGGCGGCTCCCATGCGGCGACACTGCGCTCGACCTCGTCCGCGGCCTCCTCGATCTGAGCGGCGACCTCGGCGTCGAACCGCCCGCCTTCGACAGCGGCGGCGAACTCGTCCTCGTCCTTGCGTACGACCCGGCGGTCCGGGTGGACGACGAGATCGAGGACGTGATCGCGGGTGTAGACGTTCTCCTTGTCACGGACGTGGACCTGCTCGAGGTTGACGTACCACTCGCGGTGCCCGCCCTCGTCGTCCCAGAACACCCAGACCGACCACGGGACGCCGGTAGGCGCGATCTTGAGGATGCCGGTGCCGTGCCAGACGTCGCGCTTGCTCGCGCGTGGGGTGGTGAACCGGGCGGGACCGATCGGCACGGAGCGGATGTCATCCCCGTTGGCCAGGACGGACTTGAGGACGGGCGTCCGCGGGGCCAGCCAGGCGACCAGCCCGGCGGCGTCATCGAGCACCACCCGCATCGGTCGAACCGCCCGCCCGTATCGCCAGCAGATGACCGTGCCCGGCTCCCAGTACGGCGGTTCACCCGACGGCCGGACGTCGGCGGGAGGGATGGGTACGTCGGACGGATGCCTGTGCGTGCTCATCGTCGGACAACTTACCGGTCCGCCCGGCCCGCTCGACTTCAGCGGCTCACCAGGTCGAGCGGGCTCAGGGCGATGGCGTACGGCACGGCCGTGGTGAAGGTCTCCCGCCCGGTCACGACGGCGAGGTCGTGGTAGGTCCCGCCGCGCAGTTCCATGGCAGTGAGGGAGGGCTTGTCCGGGTCGATCACCCAGTACGCCGGGCAGCCGGCACGTTGGAGGCGTTCCCGCTTGAGGAGCAGGTCGATGCCCCGCGTGCTGTCGGAGAGCACCTCCACGGCGAGGGCAGGAGCCGCCGGCAGGTTTCTGTCCGTGAGGTCGGCGGTTCGGGCGACGAGGACGTCGGGCTGCAGCAGTGTGTCGTCGGCAAGGATGACATCCAACGGGGCGACGAACACCTCGTAGGTGTCGTCGGGGCAGGCATCATCGAGCAGTCGGAAGACCTTGCCGACGACCCGCTGGTGGAGGGGCCGGGGTGCGGGGCTCACGATGAGCGTCCCGTCGATGAGTTCGTAGCGGTGCCCGTCATCGGGCACCGCCTCGAGATCGGCGCAGGTCAGTGCCCGGCCCCACGGCAGCGTGGTCATGGCTCCCATTGTGCCTCCACGAGGGCCTACGGGCCGGGCCGTGGACTTAGGTGCGCCGTTGTTGGAGGTTCGTCGGCATAGAAGGCGACGAACCTCCAACAAGCCGGGGCCGGTGCGGCCGCCGGCACCCTCAGGGGTGGGTCATGGACAAGACGTCGAGCGCGGCGTCAAGCTGGTCCTCGGTGAGGTCGCCCCGCTCCACATAACCCTGCTCCAGCACGACCTGCTTGATGGTCTTGCGTTCCGTCAAGGCGGTCTTGACAACGCGCGCGGCGTTCTCGTAACCGATGTAGCGGTTGAGCGGCGTCACGATGGACGGCGAGGACTCGGCGTACTCACGGCAGCGGTCGATGTTCGCCGTGATGCCGGCAACGAGGCGATCGGCGAAGAGCACGCTGATGTTGGAGAGCAGCCGGATCGACTCCAGCAGGTTGCGGGCGATCACCGGCAGCATGACGTTGAGCTCGAAGTCACCCTGCGAGCCACCGAACGCCACCGCCGCGTCGTTGCCGATCACCTGCGCGACGACCTGGCGCGCGGCCTCGCAGATCACCGGGTTCACCTTGCCCGGCATGATGCTCGACCCAGGCTGAAGGTCCGGCAGCGCGATCTCGCCGAGGCCGGCGCGAGGCCCGGATCCCATCCATCGGATGTCGTTGGCGGCTTTGTAGAGCCCGAGCGCGACGGTACGCAGTTGGCCGGACAGCTCGACGAGCGAGTCCTGGGCACCCTGCGCCTCGAAGTGGTTGCGGGCTTCGGTGAGCGGCAGCCCGGTGGCGGCGACGAGTTCCTCGATCACCTTCGCCGCAAAGCCTGGCGGGGTGTTGATGCCCGTGCCCACCGCGGTGCCGCCGAGCGCCAGCTCAGCCACCCTGGGCAGACACGCCTGCACGCGCTCGATGCCGTAACGGATCTGCGCGGCGTAGCCGCCGAACTCCTGGCCGAGGGTGACCGGCGTCGCGTCCATCAGATGCGTACGCCCGGACTTCACCACGGAAGCGAACTCCGCCGCCTTCGCCTCGAACGCCTCCGCCAGATGAGCGAGGGCGGGCAGCAGGTCCTCGACGACGGCGTACGTCGCGGCGATGTGGATGGACGACGGGAAGACGTCGTTGCTCGACTGCGAGGCGTTGACATGGTCGTTCGGGTGCACCGGCTGGCCGAGCGCCTCGGTGGCGAGCGAGGCGAGAACCTCGTTGGTGTTCATGTTGCTCGACGTGCCCGAGCCGGTCTGGAACACGTCGATCGGGAAGTGGTCGTCGTGGACGCCGGAGGCGACCAGCGCGGCGGCCCCCTGGATCGCCTTCGCGATGTCGGGGTCGAGCACCCCCAGCTCGGCGTTGACCTTGGCCGCGGAACCCTTGATGAGCGCGAGCGCGCGGATGTGGTGGCTTTCCAGCGTGGCGCCGGAGATGGGAAAGTTCTCGACCGCACGCTGGGTCTGCGCGCGCCACTTGGCGTGGACGGGCACGCGGACCTCGCCCATCGTGTCGTGTTCGATGCGGTAATCCTGCTGCTCGACCATGGACCCGACTCTATTCCGCGTCCGACCGTCGGGATGTGGTGAGGTTACCGGTGTGACGAAAGCCTCGCGGTGGCTCACGACCCGGCAGGCGGCCGACCTGCTCGGCGTGAAGCCGGAGACGGTGTACGCCTACGTGAGCCGGGGCGCGCTGACCCGGCAGCGGGGCGAGGACCGGCGTTCGTCCCGGTTCGACCGGATCGAGGTCGAACGCCTGGCGGCCCGCCACCGCCGCGGTGGCCGGGCGGGAGCGCTCGAGGTGGTGATCGACACCGAGCTGACGATGCTCGACCCCGTGGGTGCGCTGTACTACCGGGGCCACGACGCGATCGAGTTGGCGCGTACGACGCACTTCGAGGACGTCGCCGAGCTGCTCTGGGATGTCGCGCCGGCAAAGGCTGGACGGCGGCGGCGCGAGGGCGACTGGCAGGCGCGGGCGCCGGCGGTCCGGGTGGCCCGGCAGGCACAGAACGCCCTTCCGGCGTCGGCCCGTCCCATCGACCGGATGCGGGTCATCGTCGCGGCGCTCGCGGCGTGTGATCCACTGCGGGACGACCGCAGACCCGAGGCCGTGGTGGCGGCGACGCGGGGGCTGATCGCCGCGACGGTCGACGCGCTGCCGGAACGTACGCCGCCGCAGGGGTCGTCGATCGCCTCCCGGCTGTGGTCGCGGCTGTCCGACCGCCCGGCGAGACGCGGCGAGATCCGGGCGCTCGACGCCGCGCTGGTCCTGCTGGCCGACCACGAACTCCCCGCCTCGACGCTCGCCGCCCGGGTCGCGGCTTCGGTGTGGGCCGATCCGTACCTCGTCGTGCTGACCGGACTTGCGACGGGGGGAGGGGTTCTGCATGCGGCGAGCGTGACCACGGTGGAGACGCTGGTGCGCGAGGCCGCCGAGGGTGGTCCGTCGGGCGTCGCCCAGCTCGTCGGTGACCGGCTCCGGGGTGGCGAGCGACTGCCGGGGTTCGGCCACGCCGTCTACACCGGACGCGATCCGCGCGCCGACGCGCTGCTCGACCTGGTGCGACGTGCGGGCCCGAAGGGCGCGGTCGACGCATCCGTCGCGGAGCTCCTGGCCCTCGCCGGCCGGTACGACGGACCGGCGCCGAACGTCGACTTCGGCCTGGGCACCTACGTTGTCAAGGCTGGATTGACACCGGGTTCCGGTGAGGCGATCTTCCTGTTGGCGCGCGTCGCGGGGATGATCGCCCATGCGCTGGAGGAGTACCCGCACCGCCTGCGATTCCGGCCGCGTGCGCTGTATACCGGGCCAGCACCGAAGTGATCGGGCTTGCGTGATCATGCCGCAGGCCCGCGAACTCGCGGGCCAGGCCGGCTCCGCCGCCCGCCCCGACTGCCGCGAACCATGGCAGGGACAACGCCGTACTTGGGGTGCGGCCAACCAGCCGCCATGTCATTCGCACAGCCACGACGAAAGGACCTCCGATGCTTCGGCGTACGACGTTGGTCATGGCGCTCGCTGTTGGCGCGCTCGCGACCGGGCTCGCCGTCACCGTTCCTGACAAGGGCACCCCCCTCAACCTGGTCGCCGCACGGGACGGTCAGCTGACGCCCGTCAAGCCCACCACGTTCACTGTTGTCACACCCGGTAAGGCGATATCCCCCAGGACGAGCCCGGTGGCTCCGGTCAAGGTTGGCAGGTTCGTCACCACCCCGCCACGGCCCGCGACGCCTGTCAAGGTCGGTCAGTTCAAGACGATCCAGCTGAGGGAGATCACTCCGACGCAGGCGAGAAGGGCCCGAGTCGTCCCGAACCTGCTCGGTCAGCTCAAGCAGATCCCCATCACCCGTCAGGTTCCCACGGGCACCTGTGCCATCAGCGGTGGTGGCGGACTCTTCAACCATCCTTATGACTTCGACGTCTCTGGCACCGCGTGGTACCGGACCGTGCCCGGGTCACCCGGCTTCTACGAGTGGTTCCAGTTCGCGTACAAACTCGACGGACTGGGGGTCGGCACCGGCGACCACAGCAATGCGAGCATCCGTATGCACGAAGCGGGAACGCCGAAGTTCGAGAACGTCTCGCCCAATGACCGGCGACTGGGAATGTGGTACTACGTCACACCCACCTCTCCGGTCTACACCAGGACGACCAGTTCGGTGAACCTCGAGTTCACCGGCACGTTCGACCGGTCCAGGCGGGACGACCCCAGCTGCACCGCACGCACCGGCAGGCTGTGAGCGACACCAGAAGAAACCAGTAGACCGAACCGGAGGCGGGCAGCGCTCGCCTCCGGTTCGCGTGCGTGGGAAGGGACAATCGTCGGCGGCCGCATCCACTGGAGCGGCCCAGCTGGCAGCCGGCCAGGGAACCAAGGCCGGATGCATCCTGCTCAGGCGGAGGCGGGGACGGGCTGTGGGGGCGGCGGGCCCACGTAACGCGCGCCAGGGCGGATGATCTTGCGCTCCCGGGCCTGTTCGAGGATGTGGGCGCACCAGCCGATCACCCGGCTGGACGCGAACGTCGGAGTGAACATCTCCCGCGGAAGCCCACAGTCTTCCATCACGACGCCTGCGTAGAACTCGACATTGGTGTACAGCCCGCGTTCGGGCTTGAGCTCTGCCAGGAGATCGAGCACGCGCGCTTCGACCTCGACCGCGAAATCCACGCGCTGCCCGCCCAGCTGGTGTGCGGTCTCACGCAGCAGCCGTGACCGCGGATCCTCCGTGCGATAGACCGCGTGTCCGAATCCCATGATGCGTTCGCCACTTGTGATCTGCTCGCGGAGGTAGGAGTCGATGCGTTCCGGCGTACCGATCGCGTCGAGCAGGTCCAGCGCGCGGCTCGGCGCACCTCCATGCAGCGGACCGGACAGCGCGCCGACGGCACCGACCACACACGCCGCAACGTCGGCGCCGGTGGAGGCGATCACCCGGGCAGTGAACGTCGATGCGTTGAACCCGTGGTCGATGGTCGAGATGAGGTAGCGCTCGATCGCCCAGGCGTGCTGTTCGGAGGGCTCCTCGCCGGTGAGCATGAACAGGTAGTTCGCGGCGTACGACAGATCATCGCGTGGTGGGACCGGTTCCAGGTCCTTGCCGAGGCGGTGCTGGGCGGCGAGGAGGGTCGGCACCTGGGCGCAGATGCGCAACGCGTCGGCACGACGGGCGGGTTCGTCCAGGTCCCACAGCGGGCGGAGCCCGTCCGCGGCACCGGACAGCGACAGTGCGGTGCGCAACCCGTCGAGTAGTGCCGGGCGGGTGCGTGCGATGGCCGGCAATGCCGTACGCACGCCGCGAGAGAGGTGCCGCATCGGACGGACCTGGCGGACGAACTCCGCGCGTTGCTGGGCGTCCGGCAACTCTCCCTCGAACAACAGGTGCCACACATCTTCGACGGTGCGCTGCTCGGCCAACTCGACGGCGGAGTACTGCCGGTAGTGGTAGAAGCCCTCCTGTCCGCGGACGTCGCCAATCGTCGTGTCGGTGACCGCAACCCCGGAAAGGCCAGGTGGTACGACGATCGGTTCGCCGGGCTGGCGCGGCGGACTTCCCGTGGACGGCATCGCGGACCTCCCTCGTGGATACGACAGAGCGTCCGCCCGCGCTCAATACCTTGTCAATGTTGATCGCATCAACGTAATGACGGTCGTGCGCCTGGAGAGCCGGGTCCACGTGACGAGGCTCACGGCCAGGCGTCCGTCGCGTGAGTGTCGCTGGCGACGTAGAGGAAGTAGTCGAACCCGCGGCCTTCCCGGACGACCGGCCGGCGGATCTCCTCGCAGTAGCCGAAGGTCTGCTTCAGCCGGTTGCGGAGCACGGGCGAGCGCGTCGCCGACCAGGTGGCGAGCACCCCGCCCGGTCGCAAGGTGCGCTTGACGGTGGCGAGGAACCCGGACTCGTACACCTCTTCGTTGTCCAGGTGGACGAGGATGTCCGGCCCGTTGTCGATGTCGAGGGCGAGGATGTCGATGCTCGCCTCAGCGCGTTGCGGCAGCCAGCGCCGGATGTCCTCGACGTGCGTACGAACCCGAGGGTCGGCGAGGATGCCGTCCGTTGGCGGTATGAGGCCCGTGCGGATCCAGGAGACGACGGCCGGCTCGATCTCGACGACGTCGACGCGACCGACCTGGTCATGGGAGAGCAGTTCACGCACCGTGAAGCCGAGCCCGAGCCCCGCGGCGACGACGCTCAGGGAGTCTCTCGCGGGGTGCCGACCGGGCGCTGTGGGGGTTACCACAGCGCGGAGAGCCGCGCTGGCGAGGAGACGTTCGGTCGTGGTCTCCAGGCTGTCCATGATGAAGATGCCGTTGGTGATCAGCTCCCACACCTCGCCGGCGTGGTCATCATGGCGCCGGCGCAGCACCACCGACCCGCGCGAACTCTCCTCCCGCGCGATCGTCACCGGCCGGTCGTCGGCACTGTCTGGCAGGGGTCCACTGCCGTGCGTTGTTGCTGCCACGAACGCCACCCTAGGAGAGCCGTGGCCGGAGCACCGCGGGCCAGCCTCAGAGGACCCGCGGCGTTCGGCCACATGTGGCCGGACTCTGTCCGGTCCGATGGTGACGATCTCGACCGGGCAGGATTTTGCGTTAGCCTCGCTGGCTCGGAGCGACATGCTCAACTCCTCGGGGGCCGGGAGGCGATCATCATTTCCGAGGGCCGTGGCAGGCCGATCTTCATTCTGGGGTGCCCGCGGTCGGGGACCACGCTGCTCAGCCTGATGCTGCACCAGCATCCGCGGATCGCCATCCCCCCGGAGAACCGGTTCCTGATGCCCGTCTACCTCAAACGGGAGCGCTTCGGCGATCTGGCCGTCGAGGCGAACCGGCGGGCGCTCGCCGAGATGATTGTCACTTCGAAGTGGTTCGGCGATCTGGGCCTCGACCCGAGCACGATCACGGACCGGATCGTCGACGAGGCGTGGACCGTCGGATCCGCTGTCGGGCTGGTGCTCCGCGCCTACTCCGATCGCTTCGGCAAGCTCCGTTGGGGAGACAAGCGACCCTATTACCGGACGGCGATCTGGCTCATCCGGCGGATGTTCCCCAACGCCCAGTTCGTGCACATCATCCGGGACGGGCGCGACTGCGTTGCCTCGATGAAGCCTGTGCCCCCGTGGGACGAGCTCGGATTCAGCGCCCGGGTCCGCGCGTGGACGGAGGCGATCGACCGCGGCCATCGGGCGCGCGACGACCTACCCGCCGACACCTACCACGAGATCCAGTACGAAATGCTGGTCGCCGATCCGGAGAAACACCTGAGCACGCTGTCCGAGTTTCTCGGCGAACCGTACGACGAGGCGATGCTCAGCCCGGAGCGGCTCGCGGACACGTTCGTACCAGAGCACCAGACCTGGCACGTCCGGACCCGACAGGAGGTCTCGACGCGTTCAGTCGGGAGTTTCCGGGACCGGCTGGAGCCATGGCAGCTTCGCGTCTGCGAGGCCGTGATGGGCGAGCGCTTGAGGGAGTACGGCTACGAGCTGACCGGGGCAGGGCCACCGGCGCCGGAAGA
The DNA here is from genome assembly GCF_040120725.1 of Actinopolymorpha sp. B9G3. NCBI lineage: Bacteria > Bacillati > Actinomycetota > Actinomycetes > Propionibacteriales > Actinopolymorphaceae > Actinopolymorpha > Actinopolymorpha sp. B9G3. Next base: position 51,530 of record NZ_JBEEAB010000031.1, read on the forward strand.
ACTCGAGGACTTCTTCACGTACACGCGGAAGCAGGCTCGCCGGGTGCGTCGGCGGAGACGGCGGGACCGTACGGTCAGCTACCCCTGGCCGGTGGCGGACATGTCGGTGCGCGAGGCCCAGCTGCACCGCCAGGCATCGGCGTTGAGGAACGAGGTCGCGAGCCTTGTCAGCCAGCGTGACGATCTGCAGAAGCGGCTCACGAAGGTCACCGAGTCGCGATCGTGGCAGTTGACCGCCCCACTCCGCGCAGCGCACCCCAAGCGGCTCACGTCGGCTGCACGGAACCGACGCCCCTGGGGCAGTGGAGGCAGCACCGGACCGCGGTAGCCCATCCAGCCGGGTGGTGATCGGCGACTTCGTGGCACGGGACTCGGCGGAGGTTGCTCCAGGTCGGTCGGCCCCGTCGCGCGCATGGCCTAACCTCGACCTTGGCGGTGGCCCTTCGGCGAGGCCGTTGGGTCCACCACGGCGACAGGAGCGGCTTGCGATGGCACCTACGGGCGATGCGCGCCAGTGGTTGGCGGGTGGGGTGGGAGACCTCCGCGCGTCCGACGCCGACCGCGAACGTACGGCCGACATGCTGCGCCACGCCGTTGCCGAAGGGCGCCTCGACATCATCGAGCTCGAAGAGCGGCTCGAACGGACATTCGCGGCAAAGACGTACGGCGAACTGGCGCTGGTGACGACCGACCTCCCGATCGGTGAGCCCGGCGTCGCCGCGGACACCAGGCGCGCCGGGCGTGGGCGGCAGCGTCCCGCTGTGGCTGGCGTCCCGGGCCCGCTGACCGTGCCCGGTCCACCCGAGATCACCGCCATCCTGAAGGACGAGAAACTCGGCGGACGTTGGCTGGTCCCACCGCGGGTCACCATCCGCGCCCTGCTCGGCAAGGTCACCCTCGACTTCACCGACGCGGTGATCCCGCACGAGGTGGTGCTGGACGTGGCGATGGGTCTCGCCCAGCTCACGCTCATCGTGCCGGACGACATCGCGGTGGAGTTCGAACGAGGTACGCAGGTCATGGTGAGCCGCAAGGACCGGAGTCGCGGACAACCCGCGCCCGGGACCCCGCGCATCCGCGTGCGCGGGCTCGTCGTTGCCGCTGAGCTGCTCGCACGCCCGCCGAAGCGCCGCTGGTTCCGGCGTTGACGGGGCGCCCGCGCGAACCGACCGACGCGTGAGGTGCCGCCCGACCGCGGGAAATGCCCGCCGACCGGGTGAGGTGCCGCCCGAGCGCGGGGCGATCGGCGCCCTGCCGCCGTTGGCTCAGGTGGCGCGTTCGAAGTCGATCGAGGCGTACGCCCGGAGCTTGCCCAGCGCGTGTTCGGAGATGATCGAGCGGATCGTGCCGCTGCGGGACCGCATCACCAGCGAGTGCGTGGCCGCACCGTCGCCTCGGTACCGGACACCCCGGAGCAGTTCGCCGTCGGTGATCCCCGTCGCCACGAAGAACACATCGTCGCCCTGGACCAGATCATCGGTCGTGAGTACCCGTCCGATGTCGTGACCCGCGTCGATGGCCCTCTGTCGTTCGGCGTCGTCGCGTGGCCACAGCCGACCCTGGATCATGCCGCCGACGCACTTCATCGCGCACGCGGCGATGATCCCTTCTGGCGTTCCACCGATCCCGACCAGGAGGTCGACGCCGGTGTCCGGCCGGGCCGCGGTGATCGCCCCCGCCACGTCGCCGTCGGTGATGAACTTGATCCGCGCCCCGGTCTCCCGGATCTCGCGTACCAGCTGCTCGTGCCGGGGCCGGTCGAGGATCACGACCGTCACGTCGTCCGGTTCGGCACGTTTGGCCCGCGCGACCCGCCGGATGTTCTCGGCCACCGGCGCGGTGATGTCGATGGCGTCGGCGGCTTCGGGCCCGGTGACGAGCTTCTCCATGTAGAAGACGGCGGACGGGTCGTACATCGCGCCGCGGGGAGCGACGGCGAGCACCGACACGGCGTTGCTCATGCCCTTGGCGGTGAGTGTCGTGCCGTCGATCGGGTCCACCGCGACGTCGCAGTCGGGGCCGTCGCCGGAACCGACCTGCTCGCCGTTGTAGAGCATCGGCGCGTTGTCCTTCTCACCTTCGCCGATGACGACCGTGCCGTTCATGCTCACCGAGGCGATGAGGGTACGCATGGCATTGACGGCTGCCTGGTCGGCGCCGTTCTTCTCGCCCCGCCCCACCCAGCGTCCGGCGGCCATTGCAGCGGCCTCGGTCACCCGGACCAGTTCGAGGGCGAGGTTGCGGTCCGGTGCGTCGGCTTCGGTCCGCAGCGGGGGTGGAACGACGTCTTCCAGAGTCGGGTCCGACATCTCACATGCCCCCTGCGTGTTGTCCTGCTCAGTCGTTGCTGACCGGTCGTTGCTGCCCGGTCCAGGCTGCCCGGTCGTCGTGCTCAGTCGTCGTGCTCAGTCGTCGTGCTCAGTCGTCGTGCTCAGTTGTCGCTGTCGAGGTCCTCGGCCTCGTCAGCCGGTGTGCCCGTCTGGGCAGCCGCCAGCCGGGCGCGCGCACCGTCAAGCCAGCCTTGACAACTGGTCGCGAGCTCTTCGCCCCGCTCCCACAGCCGGAGGGACTCCTCCAGGGTGGTCCCGCCTGTCTCGAGTTGGCGTACGACCTCGATGAGTTCGTCGCGCGCCTGTTCGTAGGACAGGGCCGTGGGGGGTTGGGTCGACTCGCTCACGACTCGAACCCTATCCTCTGCGTCCTTCACCTGAGGGTTTCCCACGATCGCGTACTTCCACGCCGAACCGGCCGGCCGCGACCCTGGCGTCGAGCGGCTCGCCGACGGAGACCTGGTCCGGGTCTCGCACCACCGCGCCGTCAGACTTCTGCAGGACGGCGTAGCCGCGTTCCAGGGTCGCCTTGGGGGAGAGTGCGCGAACCCGGGCAAGCTGGTGGCTGAGGTTGTCCTGTGCCCGGTCGAGCAACTGGACCGTGCACCGCCGGGAGCGGTCGCGAAGCGCCCGGATCTCGTCCTCCCGGCGGCCGATGTCGTGGCCTGGATCACGCAACGCCGAGCGGGTACGCAGGCTGTGCAGGAACGCCTGCTCCCGGTCCAGGCGGTGCTCGACAATCTGCCGTGCCCGCGCCAGCAGGTCCCGGATCCGGGCGGCCTCCTCGCTCACCGCGGGCACGATCCGGCGGGCGGCATCGGTCGGCGTCGACGCGCGGACGTCGGCCACGAGGTCGGACAGCGGCGTGTCCTGCTCGTGCCCGATCGCGCTCACCACCGGCGTACGACACAGGGCGACCGCCCGGATCAGACCCTCGTCGGAGAACGGCAGCAGGTCCTCGACGGACCCGCCGCCGCGGGCCAGGACGATCACGTCGACCTGGGGGTCGGTGTCGAGCCGGCGCAACGCCTCGATCACCTGGCCGGCCGCCTGGTTGCCCTGGACGGCGACGTTCTCGATCCGGAACTCCGCGGCTGGCCACCGGCGCCGGGTGTTCTCCAGGACGTCGTGTTCGGCGGCGGAGCCCCGCCCGCAGACCAGGCCGATCCGCCCCGGCAGGAAGGGCAGCCGGCGCTTGCGCTCCGGTGCGAACAGGCCTTCGGCGGCGAGCAGGCGCTTCAGGCGTTCGAGCCGGGCGAGCAGCTCGCCCAACCCCACCGGCCGGATGTCGGACGCGGCGAGGGAGAGGGTGCCGCGCGGGATGTAGTAGGCCGGCCTGGCGTGGACGACCACCCGCGCCCCCTCGGTCACCGGCGGGTCGACCACATCGAACACCACCCGGGGACAGGTCACCTGGACGGAGATGTCGGCCGCCGGGTCGCGGAGAGTGAGGAAGACCGTCGATGTGCCCGGCCGGCGGGACAGCTGCGCGACCTGGCCTTCGACCCACACCGCACCGAGCCGCCCGATCCACTGGCCGATGAGGTTGGCGATCTGGCGGACCGGAGCGGGTTGCTCAGCTGAGGTCTGGAGGGCCATGTCCGCTCAGCGTAGTGTCGCGGCCCATGACCGCTCTGTCCCTCCTGCCACAGCCGCGACCCGTGACTTCGTGACGATCGCCACACGTCGGCGGCCACTCGTCGTACGGCCGGTCGCCGAGCCAGGTCCGGCACCTACGATGAAGGGCATGACGTCGACCGAGCGCCGTGTCCTGCTCGCCGCCCCCCGTGGCTACTGCGCCGGGGTCGACCGGGCGGTGATCACGGTCGAGAAGGCCCTCGAGCACTATGGCCCGCCGATCTACGTACGCAAGCAGATCGTCCACAACAAGCATGTCGTCGACACCCTGGAGGCGCGCGGCGCGATCTTCGTCGAGGAGCTCGACGAGGTCCCCGAAGGCGCGACCGTGGTCTTCTCCGCACACGGCGTCGCGCCATCCGTCCACACCGAGGCGCGGGACCGGTCCCTCAAGAGCATCGACGCCACCTGCCCGCTCGTCACGAAGGTGCACCAGGAGGCCAAGCGCTTCGCCGGCGACGGCCGCGACATCCTGCTGATCGGCCACGCCGGGCACGAGGAGGTCGAGGGAACCGCCGGTGAGGCGCCCGACCACATCCAACTGGTCGAAGGACCGGACGATGTCGACCGGATCGAGGTTCGCGACCCGTCGCGGGTCTCCTGGCTGTCGCAGACCACGCTGTCGGTCGACGAGACGATGCAGACGGTCGAACGGCTCCGTGAGAAGTTCCCGCAGCTGATGGATCCGCCGAGCGACGACATCTGCTACGCCACGCAGAACCGCCAACAGGCGGTGAAGGAGATCGCGCACGCCGCCGACCTGATGATCGTCGTGGGCTCGGCCAATTCCTCGAACTCCGTACGCCTGGTCGAGGTGGCTCTCGAAGCCGGAGCGCGCGCGGCCTACCGCGTCGACAATTCGTCCGAGGTCGACGAAGCCTGGCTCGACGGGGTCGCCGTCGTCGGCGTGACCAGCGGTGCGTCCGTGCCGGACTCGCTCGTGAAGGGCGTCCTCGACCTGCTGCGGGAGCGCGGCTTCCCGGCGGCCGAAGAGGTCAGAACGGCGGACGAGAGTCTGATCTTCGCGCTGCCACCTGAGCTGCGGAGGGACCTCCGAAACTCTCGTCCACGCTGAGGTCGGAGGACCTGGAGCGCCCGACCGCCACCCGCAGCGCGATGGTGCCGAGGGTGAGCGACGACGCCGCGACCAGCGTCCACGACTCGGTAGCCAGCCCGGAGAGTACCGCGACGACCGGCGATGACGTGCCGCCAAGCCGCTCCGGTGACGTGACACCGATCCCTGCGAATGTGGCAAGTGCGGCCAACGGGGGCAGGACGCCGGCGGTGAAGATGTCGGACCGCCGGATCCCAGCGGCCACCCCGAACGACGTGAGGACGAAGCCCAGGCTGAACAGCACGCCGAGGTGGCCGGTGAGGTACAGGTCCAGGAACGCTGCTCCGAGCCCGCCGAGCATGGCGACCGGCACCGCGAGGAAGGCCGGGAGACCTACCGGCCGGGTACGGCGTACCCGGTGACCGGACCGCTTGGCGCGTCCCGAGCGGGCCGAGCGGGCCGTGCCGGGGGTGCTCGAGCCGGCCGAACGCGCCGCCTCTCCGCCGGTGAAGCGGACGCCGAGACCACGGGCGGCGGACTCCCGCTCGTCACCGAGGTCGGTGAGCGCGATGGGTTCGCTCGGACCGGTGGACAGGTCCGCCCTGAGTTCGACCATCGGGCTGGACATCGGCCGGCCGAGTGCGGTGGCGGTCAGGTCCCTGCCCGCGGCCCGTCGACGCGGCCGGAGGTCATCGGGATAGTCGTCGAGGTCCGGCGTGGCTGCGGCGTGCCTGTCGGCGCCGGGCTCCGCGGTCAGGTGGACCGCAGGCAGCATCACCATGGGTTCGGTGACAGGGCCCACGAGGTCGTCACTTCCCAGGTCGGTGTCCGGATCCTCGCGGCGGTGGCTGCGTCGCCGCCCGCCGCTGTCGGTGCGGGGATCACCGAGGAGTTCGGGATCGTGGTGGTGGCCGGTCGAACGGCCTGTGCCATCGCCACCCCACTGCGACCGACCGTCGTCAGCGGGACGCCGGCCGGTGTCGCGAAGTGCGTGGAAGCCGGTGGTGACCTCGCTGGCGGCGGTGGACTCCGGCAGGACGTCGGAGACGTGACCGCTGCCGGAGCCGGTACGACCCCAGCCGTGGTCGGGAAGCGGGCCGGTGAGCGGCTGACTCTCCAGGGGGGTCGACAGATCGTCGAACGACTCGGGGGAGTAGCTGGACGAGGCGTACCGGTCGAGAGGTGCCGGAGCGCCCATCGGAGCATCGAACTGGCCAGGCCGGTAGTCCGGCTCGCCCCCGGGGTAGTCCGGCTCGCCCCCGGGGTAGTCCGGCTCGCCCCCGGGGTAGTGCGGCTCGCTCCCGGGGTAGTGCGGCTCGCTCCCGGGGTAGTGCGGCTCGCGACTCGGGTAGTCAAAGCGGCTCGGGCTGACGTCCAGCGCTTCTTGGCTGCCCGCCTCGGTTCCGGACGGATCCCATCGCCCTCCGCTGTCGCCGGCTGGTGGGTTGGACTGCGGTACGGAAGGCAGGTGGGGGAACGGCTGGTCGAAGGTGGGCTCCACACGTCGCCGCCGCCGGCCACCGCTCGGATGCTCGCGCGGCATTTCGTACGGCGCCGGCTCTTCGTACGGCGGACCGGAGTCGTACCGGTCAGCGAACCCGGAGGACGCCGCGCCCTCATAGGAGGCTGGCCCTTCGTACGGCGGGTCCTGCGATGGCGTCGGGGACTCGTCACGCGCGGCCGGCGGCTCGTACGAGCCGGCGATCGCTTCGCCTCTGGCCGTCGGTGGTGAGTACCAGTCCTGGTGGCGCTCGAACCACCGGGCGGGTGACTCGTACGACGAGCCAGGATCGTCGTAGCGGTCCGCCGGAGCAGCGTAGTGCTCGCCGGGTGAGGCGAAGTGATCCCCGCCGGCCGGGCCGAACCGCTCGCTGCCAGGCGCCTCGTCCCTTCGGGCGGATGGTGCGTGCGGTGGGGCCTCCGACCCGTAGGTCAGCGGGGGCGGGTACGCGTCGTCGGCTCCGTCGAGGGCATCGGGTGACGCTGTCCACGGCGTGCCTGCGGGCTGGTCGGAAGGTGACGGGTCCGGCGCAGAGAACACGCGTGCCCGCCGGCCACCTCGCCGTGGTGGCCACTGATGGTCGCGGTGGTCTGAACCGAACGCGACCCGCCGGCCACTGCCCGTCGACCCGCCGTGCGCACCGTCCCGCTCCGAGGTGTCGTAAGCCGACGTATCGTCACTCGACGTGTCGAAGGCAGAGGTGTCGTAGGCAGAGGTGTCGTAGGCAGACGTGTCGTACGCAGAGGTGTCGGGGCCGGGACCCTCGGTAAGCGCCGCCGGGTCCACCTGATGACCATCTGTAGCTCGTCGGCGACCAATTGTGTGCGGACTCGGAGGAGTGTAGGCAGAAGGGGGCGAACCATCCCATCTGGAATCCGACACCCCAGCACGATATTGCGCTGAGCTATGCCACGTCACCCGCCTGGGGCTACTAGCTGGTACCAAATGCGGGCTCTATGGGGACATACGACCTCCACTTGACTACGTAACGTGCCCGACTCGCCTCATGGCGCGAGATTCGGCCGCGGACTCCACCAGTTCGGCGGCTGCCAGTGGCCGCACGGCCTGCTCGACCGGAGCGGGACTCGCGAGCTCCTCGCTGGTCACCTTGAGCTCGTGAAGGCGCCGCGCCGAGACGAGCACCCGGGTCTCGAGGGATCCGACCGCTTCGTTGTAGGAGCCGACTGCTCCCGCCAGCGAACGGCCGAGCCGGTCGAGGTGTCGGCCCATCCGTCCGAGACGTTGATAGAGCTCTCGCCCGAGTTCGAACACCTCGCGGGCGTTGTGGGTGAGGGCCTGCTCGGTCCATGCGTAGGCCACCGTGCGCAGCAGGGCGATCAGCGTGCTCGGCGTGGCGAGGATGACCCGTCGCTCGGCGGCGTACTCCAACAGCCTCGGGTCTGCTTCGAGAGCGTGAGAGAGGAACGCTTCGCCCGGCATGAACAGCACCACGAACTCCGGTGTCGCCGGGAGCCGCCGCCAATACGCCTTGCCGGCGAGTGCGTCGACGTGGGTACGCACCTGCCGGGCGTGGGCGTCGAGCCGGCTGGCGCGGGTGGCGTCGTCACTCGCCTCCGCCGCGTCGAGAAACGCCTCCAGCGGCACCTTGGCGTCGACGACGACGTGCTTGCCACCGGCGAGGTGGACGACCAGGTCAGGTCGCTGCACACCGTCGACCTCGCCGTCGGTCGTGGTGGCGGTGTGCTGGAAGCTGACGTCGCAGTGGTCGACCAGCCCGGCCAGCTCCGCCGCGCGGGCCAGGTGCAGCTCGCCCCACCGGCCCCTCACCTGAGGCTTGCGGAGAGCGGTCGCGAGCGCGCCGGTCTCCTTGCGGAGGGCCTCGCCGGTCAGGCGTACGGCATCGATCTGCTCGCGCAGGGTCGACTGCAACGCGACGCGGGACTCCTCCAACTCGCGCAGCCTCGCGTCGAACCGGTCGAGGCTCTCCTTGACCGGACCCACCGCCGTGGCGGTCGCCGACTCCGCGGCCCGCATCCGCGCGTCGGTGAGGTCGAGGAGCTGTCGGCTGGACTGCGCCATCGCGTCGGCCGAGACGGACCTGAAGTGCTCGGCAAGCGTGCGCCGGTCGGCCGTCAGCTCGCCGAGCCGGCCCTCGGCGGCGTCGCGCTCGGCGGCGGTGCGGGCGAGAGTCTCGGCGACCCGCACCCGGACCAGCAGGGCGCCCAGCGCCGCGCCGACGAGCAGGCCGACGGCGAACGCGAGGCTGATGACGATGAGAGAAGGCGCGCCGTTCATGAGATCCACTCTGTCGGGTCGCACCGACAACTCCGGATCGCCACGCCCAACGCAGGATCTGCCACTCGTGATCGCTCCTGTACCTCGGACAATGACCACGCTGGGCGGGCCTGTGGGAGCGGGCACATGGGTGCATGCCTGGCTGTGCTCCCGCAGACCTGCCCAACGTGGTCATTTCCAGCGGCATCGCACTCCCGGGCCTGACCAAGCCGTTCTGTCGCCCACTGCGTAGGCTTGTGCGCTGTGGCTTTGTCGATCGGGATCGTCGGGCTCCCCAATGCGGGGAAGTCGACACTCTTCAATGCGCTGACCGCCAATGACGTCCTCGCGGCGAACTATCCGTTCGCGACGCTGGAGCCCAACGTCGGCGTCGTCGGCGTACCCGATCCGCGGCTCGAGGTTCTGGGGCGGATCTTCGACTCGGCCAAGGTTGTCCCGGCGACGGTGCAGTTCGTCGACATCGCCGGGCTCGTCCGCGGTGCGTCGGAAGGTGAAGGCCTGGGCAACCAGTTCCTGGCCCACATCCGTGAGACCGACGCGATCTGCCAGGTGACGCGGGCGTTCCGCGATCCCAACGTCGTGCACGTCGACGGAGAGGTCTCGCCGTCCGGCGACATCGGCACCATCACGACCGAGCTGATCCTCGCCGACCTGCAGACGATCGAGAAAGCCCTGCCCCGGCTGGAGAAGGAAGCCCGCCTTAAGAAGGAGCTCGCCGAACGCGTCGATGTCGTACGCCAGGCACAGGCTGCGCTCGAGAAGGGCGTCACGGCCTATGCGGCGGGCCTCGACCTGGTGGCGCTGCGCGAGCTGAACCTGCTGACGGCCAAGCCGTTCCTCTACGTCTTCAACTGCGACGAGGACGAGCTCGCGGATTCAGCCGTACGCACGGAGTTGTCCGCGCTCGTCGCTCCCGCGCAGGCGATCTTCCTCGACGCCAAGATCGAGGCGGAGCTGCTGGAGCTGCCACCCGACGAGGCGCTGGAGCTGCTGCAGTCGACCGGGCAGGATGAGTCCGGCCTGAAGATGCTGGCGAAGGTGGGCTTTGAAACCCTTGGCCTGCAGACGTTCCTGACGGCCGGGCCGAAGGAGGCGCGGGCGTGGACGATCCGCCGCGGAGCAACGGCGCCGGAAGCCGCGGGAGCGATCCACACCGACTTCCAGAAGGGCTTCATCAAGGCCGAGATCGTGTCGTACGACGATCTGGTGGCGGCCGGGTCGATGGCTGAGGCGAAGGCACGCGGGCAGGTACGCCTGGAAGGTAAGGACTACGTGATGGCCGACGGCGACGTGGTCGAATTCCGCTTTCAATCAACCTCTGCTGGTAAGAAGTGAAGGTTACAGCTGCTCAGCGAGATTACGCTCGCTAGACGACCGTCCGAGGGCCGTTGGAGGTCCGCGGTGGATGCCCAACGCCGACACTGGGGATGGGACTGACCTGGCGCTTGCGGTCGGCGCCCCGGTGTTCTACAGGGGTCTCGTGCGGATGGGTCCTTTACGCGTCGTCCTGGCGCGAGCGAGCGCGGCACGCCTATCAACTCGGCAGTGGAGGACTTCCCGGGTTTCCCATCGCGAGTGCGATCGACTGTGACGCGCGTTTAGCGGGGAGTGGTGCCATGGCCGACGTTCCCTGCGCTCGGGGGGTGTGAGCGCAGCATGGTTAGAGGACCTCGGCTGTCCCGTCGCTGACGCCGCGGGTGTCGAGGAGGAGGCGGGCTGCCGCGAGTGTGGTGGGGTTGTAGGCGGTGTGGGCTTGGAGTAGCAGGGTGACGTCGGCGGTGCGGAGTCCTTCGTCGAGGGCGTGGACGCGGGGGATTTCCTCGTCGTCGACCAGCCAGGACTCGACGTGGGGGTCGTGGAAGACGAGGTTGGCGCCCATCCGCCGGAGCCGGCGGGCGACGGGTCGGGCGGGGGATTCGCGTTGGTCGGCGACGTTGGCTTTGTAGGTGACGCCGAGGATGAGCACGGTGGAGCCTTTGACGGATTTGCCGGCGTCGTTGACCAGGTCCTGGACGCGTTGGGCTACGTAGGCGGGCATCCGTTGGTTGATCTCTTGGGCGAGTTCGACGAAGCGGAACGGGTAACCGAGGCGTTTGACCTTGTAGGACAGGTAGTTGGGGTCGATCGGGATGCAGTGCCCACCAACACCCGGGCCCGGGTGGAACGCCTGGAACCCGAACGGTTTGGTCGCCGCGGCGTAGATGGCATCGCGCAGGTCGATGCCGAGTTCGTGGCAGAAGATCGCCATCTCGTTGACCAGAGCGATGTTGACGTGGCGGTAGGTGTTTTCCAACAGCTTGGCCATCTCGGCCTCGCGAGTGCCTTTGGCCCGGACCACGCGGTCGCAGATCTTGGTGTAGAACTCCTCGGCCCGTTCGGTGCAGGCCGATGTTTGGCCGCCGACGACCTTCGGTGTGTTGCGCAGGCCGTAGGTGGGGTTGCCGGGGTCGATACGTTCGGGTGAGAACGCGAGCGAGAAATCGATACCGGCGCGCAGGCCGGACTTCTCCAAGATCGGGCGTACGACCTCATCGGTCGTGCCTGGGTAGGTCGTCGACTCCAGCACCACCAGCATCCCGCGGCGAAGCTGCCGGGCGACCATTTCCGCGGCGAGGGCGACCGCGGCCAGATCGGGGCCGCCATCCTCGTCCAGCGGGGTGGGCACGCAGATCACGATGACATCAGCCGTGGCAAGCGCTGCCTCGTCGGCCGTCACCGTAAAACCCGCACGCAGCATCGCCGCGATATCGGCATCAGAGATGTCGTCGACGTGGGACCGACCGGACGCCAGCCCGGTGACCACCTGGTCAGAGACATCGAGCCCGACAACACCTAATCCCGCTCGGCAGCCCTCTCGGACCAGCGGCAGGCCGACATATCCGAGGCCCACGACAGCAAGGTCACACACGGGCGGGTCATGAGGTGGCTGCGGTCTGTGCTGGTGCACATGAAATTGGGAGGACGATTCGTTCATGCTGGTTCCTTGAGACATGCGGTGGGCGAGCGCCGGCGAGAGCGGCACCGGGTGCTATGCGACGTGGACTGCGGTCTGGCTCTAGGGGCTGGCGCCCTCGGTGGCGGTGGGATCAGCGGTGGGAGTGGGGCTTGGCGACTCGGTGGGGTCCGAGGTTGGCGTACTGGGCGGCGTTCCAGTCGGAGCTGGCGGTCCCGGGGTGGTCACCGGGGCTTCGGACGGGGAGGTCGTCGGCTGTGGTGCTGGCGTGGATGGTTGTGTGCGAGGGGTTGGGGTGGCTGGCGGTGTTCCGGGCGAGGTCAGCAAGGTGACTGCCGTGCCTACCAATGCACGGGTACCGGCCCTCGGACGGGTTCCGAGGACCGCTCCTGGAGGGGTTCCCGCGGGTGATTCACCGCTAGTTGTTCCCGATCAGGAGGTTGGTGACGCCGTGGTGGAGTTGTGAGGCTGGGGGTTGGTCTCCGACGGCGGTGTGTGGGCGATGGTAGTTGTAGTGGATGTTCCAGACTTGGATGGCTTCGGCGCGTTGGGTTTCGCTGGTCCAGACTCTGGCGTTG
>NZ_JBEEAB010000032.1:0-59555 GCF_040120725.1 Actinopolymorpha sp. B9G3
GCCGACCAACGCGAATCACCCGCCCGCCCCGTCGCCCGCCGACTCCGCCGAATGGGCGCCCACCTCACCTTCCACGACCCCTACGTCGACCACTGGATCCTCGACGACACCGAAGTGCCCCGAGTGGAAGACCTCGACCAAGCCCTCCACACCGCCGACGTGAGTCTCCTCCTCCAAGCCCACACCGCCTACGACCCCAAAACACTCCGAGCGGCCCGACTACTCTTCGACACCCGGGGCGTCAGCGACGGGACAGCCGAGGTGCTCTGACGATGCCCGGGCTGGGGGTGGGTTCCGCCGGGCGAAGGTCACCGACGGGCGGGGCGACACTGCGCGTGCTGGTGTGCACGGTGGTGCATCACCCGCAGGACGCGCGGATCCTCCACCGGCAGATCAGGGCCATGCTCGACGCCGGCTACTCGGTCACCTACGCCGCACCGTTCTCCGCGTGCAACACCGAGCCGTGGCCGGAGTTCACGGCCATCGACCTGCCGCGGGCGGTGGGTCGCGCCAGGGGCGAGGCACTACGAGCGGCGCGCCGGATGCTGCGTACGCATGGACATGAGGTCGACGTCGTCCTGCTTCACGATCCTGAGCTGTTGCTGGTACTGCCCGGGCTGGACATTCCCGGAGCCGTGGTCTGGGACGTGCACGAGGACACCAGCGCCGCCCTGATCGCGAAGCGCTGGCTGCCAGGACTGCTCCGACCGCTCGCGCGGATGGGCGTCCGGATGGTCGAGGACCGCGCCGAACGGAGCCTGCGGCTGATCCTCGCCGAGGAGGGCTACCGCAACCGCTTCCGCCAGATCCATCCCGTCGTCCCCAACACGACGTACGTACCGGAGAACGTCTCGACCGCCGGCGACGACCGGGTGGTGTACGTCGGCCACCTTGCCGCCGCCCGCGGGGTCGACGTCATGGTCGAGACGGCTCGCCACCTCGCCGGGAGCGGGCTCACCGTCGACGTCGTGGGGCATGCCGATGGCCATTCCCGCGGAGCCCTCCGGGCCGCGCAGGACAACGGCTGGCTCCGGTGGCACGGGTTCGTCCCCAACGACAAGGCGATGGCGTTCCTCGACGGTGCCATGTGCGGGCTTTCGCTTCTGCAGGATCTGCCCAACTACCGGCATTCGATGCCGACGAAGGTGCTCGAGTACATGGCCCACGGCGTACCCGTCGTGACCACCCCGCTGCCGGCGGCGGTGTCGCTGATGCAGGTGCACAAGTGCGGGGTCGTCGTCCCCTTCGACGACCCGGAGGCGACCGCTGCGGCGGTGTTGCGGCTGCACCGCGACGCCGCCCTGCGTACCTCCATGGGTCTGCGCGGCCATCAGGCCGCCCGGGTGGGATACCACTGGCCGGACACCGCGCGGGAGTTCCTCACCCGGATCGAGTCATGGGCCCAGGCAGCCCGCCCGCGTCCCTGCCTGACCCTCGGCACCACGCTCTGACCGAGCGGCGCGGCTGTGGGCGAGTGAGCGGCGAGGCGCCAGGGAAAGCGCCCGAAGATGCCACTTGCCTAGTCAGCCAGGCTTTCCTAACGCCGAGCTTGGGCCGGTGGCATCGGGCCAGGTGAGTGTCCTGGTCGGCCAGGCTGGAGGTACCGGGGCAAGGCGTTGATGCCTGTTTTCGGGCGACTGGCCTGGTCAGCCAGGCTTCCGCGACCCCGCCTACCCCGCCTACCCCGCCTACCCCGCCGACCGCAGCGGACGAGGTTCTAAGCCTCGGCGAGCACGTCCACGACCCGTTCGGCGGCGTGGCCGTCGCCGTAGGGGGTGCCTCTGTCCGACGCCGGCTTGTCCCGGTCCGCCAGCTCCTTGACCTTCGTGAGCCCCGGGTCGAGGACGTTCCAGCCGCCGGCGAGCGTCTCGACCCATTCGGTCTCGGTCCGCAGCGTCGTGCACGGGGTCCCCAGGAGGTACGCCTCCTTCTGCAGGCCGCCGGAGTCGGTGACGACGCCGCGGGCGCCGAGCAGGGCACGCACCATGTCGGGATAAGCGAGTGGTGCCACCGGGTGCAGCGCGCCCCGCCGCAGCACGAGGCCGTACGCCTGGCACCGTGCCTCCAGCCGGGGGTGGGCGAGGAGCGCCACCGGCACGTCGAGTCCCGCGAGGGCGTCGAGCACCGCGGCCAGCCGGACCGGGTCGTCGGTGTTCTCCGCCCGGTGGACCGTCGCGACGACGAAACCGACCGACGACTCCGCGACCGCCGCCGGCAGCTCGTCCGGCAGGGGCAGCTCAGCCACGCTCGCGCGTACCTTCAGGCACACGTCGGTCATCACGTCGCCGACGAGGAGCGACCGCTCGGCGAGTCCTTCGCGGGCCAGGTGACCCATCGCGAGCTCGGTCGGCGCCAGCAGCAGGTCGGCGGCGTGGTCGGTCAGGACACGGTTGTGCTCCTCGGGCATGGCGCGGTTGAACGAGCGCAGCCCCGCCTCGAGGTGCGCCACCCGTCGTTGCTGCTTGACCGCGGCGAGCGCGGCGGCGACGGTCGAGTTCGTGTCGCCGTAGACGAGCACCCAGTCGGCCGACACCTCTGTGAGCACCGGGTCGAGCGCGGCCAGCATCGCGCCGGTCTGCACGCCGTGCGTACCCGATCCGATCCCCAGGTGGACGTCCGGCGCCGGGATGGCCAGATCGGCGAAGAACACCTCCGACATCCGCGCGTCGTAGTGCTGGCCGGTGTGGATGATCACGTGCTCGTGAGCGGTCCGGGCGAACGCCGCCGCCACGGGGGCCAGCTTCACGAACTGCGGACGTGCTCCGACCACGCTGATGACCTTCACGGTGACTCTCCTCGCGCTAGGGTGACTCTCCTCGCGCTGGCAGGGCGGATCCGTCCGTAGTTCGCAGCGCTTTCCGACCGGCACCGCCTCGCATCCGACCGCGCCCGACCCTTCGTTCGTCCGGATCCGGACGCTCGGCACGTTACTCTAGCGAGCGCTGGCGCATGTCCTGCCACAACGCCACGGAGGCCGGCTTCTCGTGAATGTCACCGATCCGTTGACGATCGCCGTCGTCGGGCTGGGCAAGATCGGCCTGCCCCTTGCGGTCCAGTACGCGGGCAAGGGCCACCGCGTCATCGGGGTCGACGTCAACCCGCGCGTGGTGGAGCTGGTCGGTTCCGGCACCGAGCCGTTCCCCGGCGAAGCCGATCTCGACGTACGCCTGAAGCAGGTCGTCGCCGACGGACGCCTGCGCGCGACCACCGACTACGCGGCGGCGATCCCCGACGCTTCGCATGTCGTGGTCGTCGTCCCCCTCTTCGTCGACGCCGAGGGCGTACCCGACTTCGGCTGGATGGACGCCGCGACCGGCGACATCGGGGCGCACCTCACCCGCGGCACCACGGTGATCTATGAGACGACGCTGCCGGTCGGCACGACGCGTACCCGCTGGAAGCCCGCGCTCGAGCAGCGCTCGGGGCTGACGTGTGGCACCGATTTCTGGGTCGCGTTCTCACCCGAGCGGGTGCTGACCGGCCGGGTGTTCGCCGACCTGCGGCGCTATCCCAAGCTGATCGGCGGGCTCGACCCGGTGGCGGCTGACCGGGCGCGGGCGCTCTACGCCGCGGTCCTCGACTTCGACGACCGGCCGGATCTTCCGCGGCCCAACGGTGTCTGGGACCTCGGGTCGGCCGAGGCTGCGGAGCTGGCGAAGCTCGCCGAGACCACCTACCGCGATGTCAACATCGGGTTGGCGAACCAGTTCGCGCGGTACGCAGGCGAGCACGGCATCGACATCCACGCGGTCATCGACGCCTCGAACTCCCAGCCGTACAGCCATATCCACCGGCCCGGCATCGCCGTCGGCGGGCACTGCATCCCGGTGTATCCACGGCTCTACCTCTGGAACGACCCGTCCGCCACCGTGGTGCGGGCCGCCCGCGACGCCAACTCCGAGATGCCCGCCTACGCCGTGGGGTTGCTGGCACAGTCCTACGGCGATCTCGCGGGTGCCCGCGTCGTGGTGCTGGGTGCGGCGTACCGCGGTGGAGTGAAGGAGACGGCGTTCTCCGGTGTCTTCCCGACCGTCGACGCACTGCGGGCGGCGGGGGCTGACGTCGTGGTGCACGATCCGTTGTACGCCGACGACGAGTTGACCGGGCTCGGGTTCACGGCGTACCACCTGGGCGAGCCGGTCGACGCCGCCATCGTGCAGGCCGACCACGCCGACTACCGCGGTCTCGGCCCGGCGGACCTGCCTGGCATTCGCGCACTCGTCGACGGCCGGGCGCTCACCGATGCGACACGGTGGCGCGAGGCCGGGGTGCTGCACCGCACCATCGGCGTCGCGTAGCCACGGCCAGGTGCGGGGACACACGCGTTGCCGTGGCCCTGCAGCCGAGAGTCAGCTCAGCCGTTGGCGAGCTCCTGGAGCCGGTCGTACGCACCGTTGAAGTAGTTCTGGTCCAGCGGGCTGCTGGTGTACTGCCAGATCGTCCGCGTACCCCATCCGGCGGGCAGTGTGCCGGGCGTGCTGGCGTACCGCGCGATCCACAACGGGTTCGTCGAGCCGAAGGACGCGTTGTTGCCCGTGCACTGCGTCCACCAGTCCGTCGTCGTGTAGATCACCGCGTCGCGACCGGTCCGCGCCTTGTACTGGTTGGTGAAGCTGCGGATCCAGCTCACCATCGCGCTCTGGGAGAGCCCGTAACACGTGGCGCCGTAAGGGTTGTACTCGATGTCGAGCGCACCAGGAAGGGTCTTGCCGTCACCTGACCAGCCGCCGCCGTGGTCGACGAAGTAGTTGGCCTGGGTGGCGCCGCTCGTGGTGTCCGGCCGCGCGAAGTGGTAAGCGCCGCGGATCATCCCGATGTTGTAGGACCCGTTGTACTGCTGGGCGAAGTACGGATTGGTGTAGTAGGTGCCCTCGGTCGCCTTGACGTAGGCGAACTTCTTGCCCTGCCCCCACCAGTACGCCCAGTCGACGTTGCCCTGGTGGCTCGCGACGTCGATGCCGGGGGTCTGTGTGGCGGCGGCCCGGATCGCGCGGGACGGCGCGGCCACCGGCTTGTCCTGGTGGGCGCTCCATCCCATGTAGGCCCCACCCAACCGGTCGACGCCGGCCGCGCGTGCGGATGTCGTGCGTGTCGTGGATGCGGCGGGTGCCGTGGATGCGGTGGCTGTCGTGGGCGCGGCGCGGGCGGTGGATGCGAGGACGACCCGCGGGCCCGAGGTGGTCAGTAGCCCGTCGGAGTAGGGCGCCATCGCGGCCAGCGAGGGCGAGGAGAGGCTCAGGGTGACGGCGGTCGTGGCGACGGCGAGGGCGGCGAGACGCTGGCGCGTCCGATGGCGAGGTGCCGTGTCGCGAGGTGCGGTGTCGCGAGGTGCGGTGTCGCGAGGTGCGGTGTCGCGAGGTGCGGCCATGAAGTCTCCTTCGGTGGCAGGCGTACCGAGTGGCACCGCACCGGACGTTAACGGCCCGCGTCACCGGCGCCGGTACGGATGCTAAGGAGAGATCATCGAGCCAGACAGTCAGCTGGCAGCAAGTTTCCACCTGCCTGCTGGCCCGTCTTCCGATGGCCCGTCTGCCGATGGCCCGTCTGCCGATGGCCTGCCTGCCGATGGCCTGCCTGCCGATGGCCTGCCTGCCCGATGGCCTGCCTGCCCGTGTGCAAGGTCCGGCGGCCCCAGCGCACCACGCACGCGCGTGAGGCCGCCGGAACCCCTCACCTGCGGGCGAGCTCCTTCAGTTCCGCCCACGAACCCTTGAAGTAGTTCTTGTCGAGCGGGGTGTCGGTGTACTGCCAGATCGTGTGGCGTTCCCAGCCACCCGGGGCCTTGCCCGGACGAGGGTTGTAGCTCGCGAGCCACAGCGGATGGTCGCTGAACGCCTGGGAGTCACCGGTGCAGTCGCGCCACCAGTTGCCGTTGGTGTAGATGATCGCCTTGCGTCCGGTGAGTTTCTCGTACGTCGTGAGGAAGTCGCCGGTCCAGGCGACGATTTCCTCGGGCGAGAGGTTGTAGCACGTCGGCCGTCCGACGGCTTCACCGAATTCGATGTCGAGAACGCCTGGCAGTGTTCGACCATCTGCCTTTCCGCCGCCCCCGTTCGCGACGAAGAATTTCGCCTGTGCGGCGCCACTCGGGCCGTCAGGAAGCGCGAAGTGATAGGCGGTGCGGAGCATTCCGACCCGGCCTGCGCCTTCCCATTGTTCGTCGAAGGTGTCGCTGATGAAGTGCGTGCCCTCGGTGGCCTTGATGGAGGAGAAGCGCATGCCCTGGCGCCACCAGTAGTCCCAGTCCATATTGGGTTGAAAGCTCGAGATGTCGATTCCACGGACCCGGATCCAGCCGTTCATGTTGACCTGGTGGCCGTTGCGCTCGGCCGCGAGGGCGCTCTCGTCGCCGCGTCCGGCCCTCCGTCCGTTCGTGCCCCGGTCGGTTCGGTCGCCGCGGCCGGCGCGGGACTCTTCCTGCTGGGTCAGGGCTTTCTGGTCGACCTCGGCCTGGCCGGTGACCGTGCCGCCATCGCGTTCGCCTGCGTCGCTCCCGCCGGCGTCGCCCTGGTGTCCGTCGTGGGAGTCACTGGTCCCGTCGTCTGACTGGGAGGCGTCGTCGCCGTCCTGCTCGCGCACGCCGGCGCCGGCCGCGGCGTCCGGGTCGCCGCCATCCCCGCTGGCGGACACGCCGCTCTCGGAGTCCGAGCCGACCCCCTCTTCGCCTGCCAGGCTGTCTCCGGTGACGGTGATCCCACCCTGGTCCGCGGCATGATCAACGCCGCTCCGGTCGACGCTGAAGGTCGGGATGGCGAGCCCGGCGGTGAGTGCCGCGGCACCGACATAGACGGCGAGGGTCTTCCAGGACGGCCGTTTGCGAAAAAGACGGTCAGGCCTCGGGATTTCGACGGCAAACAGCCTCACAAGCTCTCCTCCGGGTCGGGACATCAGGCGTGAACGGCTCGCCGAAATCCCGACTGTCAGGCACACAGGCGTGGTGAGGACAGCCAGATCGGTCGACGCGAGTGGATCAGCGATGCGTGAGCAGCGTGAAGGTGCGTGTCGCGGGGCTGTGATTCCGGGAGCCGCTGTTCTGTTCGGGTACCTGGTCTCCGGGTACCTGGTTGTGGTGCCGGTTGCGGCCCCCGCGGCCGACCTGCGCATTCTGCGCGAGCACTTGCGGGCTTTCCAACCCGGGAGTCCACAATGCGGGAAATTGCCGGTAGGCCTGCGACTTATCCACACCCACGCAACGCAATGTCCGGCTCGGGAGTGATGTACTTGGATCGTCAGTCTGCCCGGATATGGGCGGCAGGCGGTACGTGGTCTGGATCGCAGGCGGTCTGACGTCCCTGGACCTGGCCTGGTCCTGCGTTCCTGGGCTCACCCGGCGGGTCGGAGTCGTACCGTCGGTCGTCCGCACGCGGGCGACGGGCGATCCGACCCGCCGGCCGCGTCACACACGACCCGGCGCGGTGGATGGGGTTCGGTGAAATGGGGGACAGCGATGCCCGGACGCGCAGCGCATGACGGAGGAGTCAGCCGGCCAAGGCCGGGGCGAGGTGGCGCCGCCGCCACTCACAGCGCGCTGGTGTCGGGACCCCGCCCACGACGTAACCCCGCCGATGACGGCTCGTTCGTTCCAGTGAGGACGAGATGTACACGGGGTGAGCGGTGAGACTTCAGCCAGGACGCACTCTCAAGCGCGGCATCGACGTCGTCCTCGCCCTCGTCGGCCTCCTCACCCTCGTTCCGGTCATGGTGGCCGTCGCACTCCTGATCCGGTGGCGCCTCGGCGGGCCGGTCCTCTTCCGCCAGCGCCGCACGGGCATGGGCGGCCGGCAGTTCCGCGTCCTGAAGTTCCGTACGATGACCGACCGCCGGGACGCCCGCGGGGAACTCCTGCCCGACCACCGCCGCCTGACCAGGCTCGGGCGGCTCCTGCGCCGGCTGAGCCTCGACGAGATTCCGCAGCTCATCAACGTTCTGCGCGGGGACATGAGCGTTGTCGGCCCGCGGCCGCTGTTGCCGAAGTACGACACGTGGTACACCGCCACCGAGCGCCGCCGGTTCGACGTCCGGCCGGGCATCACCGGACTGGCGCAGATCGCCGGTCGCAACACGGTGGGATGGGGCACCCGGCTCAGCCTCGACGTGGAGTACGTCGACCGCTGGTCGCTCTGGCTCGACGCGGTGATCATCGTGCGGACGATCCGGGTCGTCTTCGCGCGAGAGGGTGCCGTCGCCGACCAGCGGGCGCTCATGTCCGACCTGGACGAGGAACGCGCCGAAGCGCTGACCGACGAACTCCTCCTCGACGCCGAGGGTCGCAAGCTCCTCCGCGCCTGCTGACCAGGCAAGGTCCTCGACCACGAGGGACCTCCTTCAATACCGCGTGGCTCCGTCAGCCGGGGGGCGCGGCCGCTGACCTGGTGAGCGGCCGGGCGGGCACCCCGACCACGGTCGTCCCGGCCGTGACGGAACGGGTCACCATCGCACCAGCGCCGACGTAGGCACCCGATCCGACCTCGAGACCCTGGAGTACGCACGCGTTGGAGCCGACCGTGACGCCGTGGCCGAGTCGGGCGCCGCCGGCGACGTTTGCCCCTGGGAAGACCGTCGCGAAGTCCTCCAGGACGGCGTCGTGGCCGATCGACGCGGTGTAGTTGACCTGCGTGTGGCGCCCGAGAACGCAGGACGACGAGATGTGGGCGAGGGCCAGGACCACCGAGCCGGCACCGACCGTCGTCTCCGGCCCGATGACCGCGCGTGGATGGACGACGGTGCGTGGCGTGAATCCTCGGGCGGCGAACTCGGCGGAAAGTCGCATTCGTACCGCCGGATCCGCGATGGCCACGACGAAGCCAGCGCCCGTATCGTCCGCCGGGTCGGAATCCGGATCTGCGTCGTCCGGATGGATCACCGGGAGCCCACGGATTCGCTCACCGGCGCGGGAATGATCACAGAACACCACGGGGGCAGCGTGACCACGGTCGTACCCGCGTCCCTCGTGATCGCGCTCGGCGCCACGGTCGGCATGATCACGCGCCGCGAGCACCGCGTCGTAGGTTTCGCGACCGAATCCCCCCGCACCGACGATGTACAGCGTCATGACCGGCCAGCCTAGTGACCGGCTCAGCTGGGGTATCCGCTCCCGCGTCCGTGATGCGGAGAGGCACCGGACCGCCGCTGGAGGGCCCAGGTAGCATCGCAGGGCGTCCGTCCCGTCCCGATGCCACGGCTGGTGGAGTTCATGTCCGTCGATTACCGATTGTCACACCTGCAGGCGCTCGAGGCCGAGTCGATCCACATCCTCCGTGAGGTCGCGGCCGAGTTCGAGCGACCAGCGTTGTTCTTCTCCGGTGGCAAGGACTCCTGTGTCATGCTCCGGCTCGCCGAGAAGGCGTTCTGGCCGGCGCGGATTCCATTCCCGCTTTTGCACATCGACACCGGGCACAACTTCCCCGAGGTGCTGGATTTCCGCGACCGGCGCGTCGAGGAGTTGGGCGTGCGACTGATCGTGGGGTCGGTCCAGAAGGCGATCGACGAGGGGCGGATCCGGGAGCGCCCGGGCGAGACCCGAAACCGGCTGCAGACCCCGGTGATCCTCGAGATGGTCGAGGAGCACCGGTTCGACGCGCTGCTTGGTGGCGGTCGCCGTGACGAGGAGAAGGCGCGAGCGAAGGAGCGGGTCTTCTCGTTCCGCGACGAGTTCGGTCAGTGGGACCCCAAGAACCAACGGCCCGAGCTGTGGAACCTCTACAACGGCCGGCTCCACACCGGCGAGTCGATCCGCGCGTTCCCCCTGTCCAACTGGACCGAGCTCGATATCTGGCAGTACACCGCCGACGAGGGCATGGAGATCCCGTCGATCTACTACGCGCACCGGCGGAAGGTGTTCCTGCGCGACGGCATGTTGCTCGCCGAGTCGGAGTTCGTACCTCGCCGGGAGGGCGAGGAGCTGACCGAGCAGACGGTGCGTTACCGCACTGTCGGCGACATCTCCTGCACGGGCGCGGTGGTGTCCACGGCAAGCACGATCGAGGAGATCATCGCCGAGGTCGCCACCAGCCGGGTCACCGAACGTGGAGCGACCCGGGCCGACGACAAGTTCTCCGAGGCCGCGATGGAAGACCGTAAGCGGGAGGGTTACTTCTGATGGATCTGCTGCGGTTTGCCACGGCCGGCAGCGTCGACGACGGCAAGAGCACGCTGATCGGCCGGCTGCTGTACGACTCGAAGGCGATCTTCGAAGACCAGCTCGAAGCGGTCGAACGCACGAGCCGCGACAAGGGCTTCGAGTACACCAACCTCGCGCTCCTCACCGACGGTCTGCGGGCTGAGCGGGAGCAGGGCATCACGATCGACGTGGCCTACCGCTACTTCGCGACGCCGCGGCGGAAGTTCATCATCGCCGACACGCCGGGCCACATCCAGTACACCCGCAACATGGTCACCGGTGCGTCCAACGCCGATCTCGCCCTGGTGCTGGTCGACGCCCGCAACGGCCTGGTCGAGCAGACCCGGCGGCATGCGTTCCTGGTGTCGTTGCTGCGGGTGCCGCACCTGGTGCTGTGTGTCAACAAGATGGACCTGGTGGGCTACGACAAGGCGGTGTTCGACCGGATCCACGAGGACTTCGTCGGCTTCGCCACCAAGCTGAACATCCCGGACCTCGAGGTCATCCCGATCTCCGCGCTGGAAGGCGACAACGTAGTCGACCGGTCGCCCAGCATGCCGTGGTACGACGGTCCGTCGTTGCTGCACCATCTCGAGAACGTCCACGTCGCGAGCGACCGCAACCTGGTCGACGTCCGCATGCCGGTGCAGTACGTCATCCGGCCACACTCCAACGACTACCACGACTACCGCGGTTACGCCGGTCAGATCGTCGGCGGTGTGCTCAAGCCGGGTGACGAGGTGATGGCGCTGCCGTCGGGGCTGACGTCCCGAGTGACCCACATCGACACCGCGGACGGACCGATCGACGAGGCGTACCCTCCGATGTCGGTGACGGTGCAGCTTGCCGACAACCTCGACATCTCGCGGGGCGACATGATCTGCCGGCCGCACAACGCACCGCACGCCGCCCAGAACGTCGACGCGATGGTGAGCTGGATGGTCGACAAGCCCCTGCAGCCAGGTCAGCGGATCCTCGTCAAGCACACCACGCGCACGGCCAAGGCGATCGTGAAGGGCCTGCACTACCGGCTCGACGTCAACACCCTGCACCGCGACGAGACGGCCGGCCAGCTCGGGCTCAACGAGATCGGCCGGATCGATCTTCGCGTGGCGCAGCCGCTGTTCGTCGACGAGTACCGCCGCAACCGGTGGACCGGCGGGTTCATCCTGATCGACGAGGCCACCAACGTCACCGTAGGCGCCGGCATGATCGTCAGCGCCACCTGACGATCCCGGCGCTGAGCGCGCTCGTCTGATGGTTCACTGAAACGGCAAGCACAGGACCGCCCTCACCACTTCCGGTGATCATGATCGTGGTCATGAAGCCGCAGAGGTCAGATGGCCCCGTTTCCCTTCACGGACCCGTTTGCCTTCATGATCACCGGGCCCATGTCGCCGACCCATTCGGTTCATGATCACGGTCATGATCACGGGGAGGATCACGGGGAGGGGGAGGTGGCGACCTTCTCGCGTGCCGCCGCGAAGGCGGTGGCGGCGCGGTCGAGGTCGTCGCGGCTGTGGGCCGCCGACATCTGCGTACGAATGCGCGCCGTGCCGTGCGGCACCACCGGGTAGGAGAACGCCGTCACGTAGACTCCGAGCTCGAGCAGCGCAGCGGCCATCCGCCCCGCCAGGACGGCGTCGCCGAACATGACCGGGATGATCGGATGCTCGCCCGGGAGCACGTCGAAGCCCAGATCGACCATCCGCGCGCGGAAGTACGCAGTGTTGTCGCGCAGGCGCTCGCGCAGCTCGTCAGAGGAGTCGAGGAGGTCGAGCGCCCGGATCGACGCGGCCGCGATCGACGGCGCGAGCGAGTTGGAGAACAGGTACGGACGCGACCGCTGCCGCAGCACCTCCACGATCTCGGCGCGGGCGGAGGTGTAGCCGCCACTCGCCCCGCCCAGTGCCTTGCCGAGCGTGCCGGTGAGGATGTCGATCCGGTCGACGACGCCGTGCAGCTCCGGCGTACCCCGGCCGTGCGCGCCCACGAACCCCACCGCGTGCGAGTCGTCGACCATGACGAGCGCGTCATGTCGCTCGGCGAGGTCGCAGATGTCGGCGAGCGGTGCGAGGTAGCCGTCCATCGAGAAGACCCCGTCGGTGGCGATCAGCCGGAACCGCGCATCGGCCGCGGCCTTCAGCTGGACCTCGAGGTCGGCCATGTCGGCGTTCTTGTAGCGAAAGCGCCGCGCCTTGCACAGGCGTACGCCGTCGATGATGCTCGCGTGGTTGAGCGCGTCGGAGATGATCGCGTCCTCAGGCCCCAGCAGGGTCTCGAAGAGGCCGGTGTTGGCGTCGAAGCACGAGCTGTAGAGGATCGTGTCCTCGGTGCCGAGGAAGTCCGAGATCCGGCGTTCGAGGCGTTTGTGCAGCTCCTGCGTACCGCAGATGAACCGCACCGACGCCATCCCGAAGCCCCACTCGTCGAGCCCGGCCTTCGCGGCCGCGATGAGCTCTGGATGGTCGGCGAGGCCGAGGTAGTTGTTGGCGCAGAGGTTCAGCACCTCGCGGCCGCCGGCAACGCCCACCGTCGCGCTCTGTGGAGTGGTGAGAGGGCGCTCGGCTTTGTAGAGACCCGCGGTACGGATCTCGTCGAGGGTGTCGCGGAGGTGGTCGCGGATCTTGCCGTACACGTCGTTCCCTTCGACCTGTGCCGGACGAGGGTGGTGTGTGCCCTCGTGGGATGGGGGACGCCCAGAGGCGAATCCCGATGGGATGAGGTTGCCCCTGTTACGAACCTATGGGATGAGGGGCGCCCTGATGCGAACCCGGTCGGGTCAAGGGGGTGCGCTCATGCGAACCCGGTCGGGTTGAGGGGCACCCTCAGGCAGCATGCTCGGGCGGATTCTGGTCCCAGTCCAGGAGTACCTTGCCGCACTGGCCTTCCCGCACGGTGGCGAACGCCGCTTCGTAGTCGGCGGCTGGGAACCGGTGCGTGATCACCGGCGTGATGTCGAGGCCCTCCGAGACGAGCACCGACATCGCGTACCACGTCTCCATCATCTGCCGGCCGTAGATTCCCTTGATCGTCAGCATCGACAACACCACCCGACTCCAGTCGATGCTGATCCGGTCCGACTCCGCCGGGATCCCGAGCATCGCGATCCGACCGCCGTGTGCCATCGCGTCGACCATGGCGGGCAGCGCGGTCGGGTGGCCGGACATCTCGAGGCCGATGTCGAAACCTTCCTTCATGCCGAGCTCGTGCTGCGCCTCGGCCAAGGTCGTACGCCCGACGTTGAGGGCGCGGGTGACACCGACCCGGCCGGCGAGCTCCAGCCGGTAGTCGTTGACGTCGGTGATGACGACGAACCGCGCTCCGGCGTGGCGTACGACGGCCGCCGCCATGATCCCGATCGGTCCGGCGCCGGTGATCAGCACGTCCTCGCTCAGCACCGGAAACGTGAGCGCCGTGTGGACCGCGTTCCCGAACGGATCGAAGATCGTCGCCGCGTCGAGGTTGATGTCGGCCGGGTGCCGCCACACGTTGGTCGCCGGCAGCGTGAGGTAGTCGGCGAACGCACCGGACCGGGACAGTCCGACTCCCTGCGTGTGCGCGCACAGGTGCCTGCGCCCGGCCATGCAGTTGCGGCAGCGCCCGCACACCAGGTGGCCCTCGCCGCTCACGACGTCGCCGACCTCGAGCTCGGTGACGCCGGCGCCCAGCTCGACGATCCTGCCGACGAACTCGTGGCCGATGACGAGCGGGACGGGTACGTGGGCGCGGGCCCAGTCGTCCCACGAGACGATGTGCAGGTCGGTGCCGCAGATCCCGGTCTGCAGGATCCGGATGAGGACCTCACCGGCTGCCGGCGCCGGGTCAGGGATCTCCTCCAGCCACAGCCCGGGCTCGGCCTTCGCCTTCACCAACGCACGCATCGCCGACGTCTCCCACCGGGTCCGGCGTCCGGACCCCTCGCTCCTGCCGCGCCCGCCGCCGTGTCCGGTCGCTGGCCTACGGATGGCGGCCGGTGAGGCCGATCAGCTGGTCCTGCCGGTCGTTCCCCGCGACCTTGACCGGGGGCGCGAAGATGCTTGTGCCCTGCCACTGGGGCACGACCTGCTCGGCGTACTCCCATACGTACTCAACCACGTCCGGGTCGAGCCGGTCCGGCAGACCGGCTGCCTGGGCGAGATCCCAGGCGTGGACGGTGAGGTCCATGAGCATCTGGTTCGCGTACTCCGCGACGGGCGCGTCGCCCATCGAGAGGTGCACTGACAGGTCGTCGGAAGCCCCTGCCCACGCGGCGAGCGAGTCGTCGATCGCGGCCGCCCAGCGCGTGGCTGGCTCGTCGCCGATCACGTCCCCGTCGTATCGGTCGCCGACCTCGCTGATGGTCTCGCCGCGGAGCAGGTGCGGTGCCCACAGGTGTTCGGCGACCACGTGGTTGACCAGGTCGTGGACCGACCATTCGGTGCAGGGGGTGCGTGCCTTCCACAGATCAGCGGGTACGCCGTGCACCCGATCGCCGAAGAGCCTGGCGGCCCGCGGCATGAGGGTCCGCGCGGTCGGTCTCGTCGCCATCGTTGTCGCCTCCCGCAGGTGATCGGGCGTCAGAACGTGGTGAGTGTCGCCTCGCTGGTACGTAGCGAGGGGGAGTACGGGCTGCTAGAGTTCGAACATGTATTCGAATAAGACTCACGGGCCGAGTCTCGCCCCGCTGACTGAGATCGATCCGATCGCCCTGGGCCAGGCCGGGCTCCAGGCACTCGCCCTGGCCGGCACGGCGATCCTCGCACGCTACGCCCGCTCCCAGGACCGTGCCGACGAAATGGCCGATTTGGAGGGTACCCTCCCGCACCCTGACCGGAGCATTCTCATGAGCGCGCTGGGGGCGTTCGCCGAACCGCAGGCGGCCGCGAGCTCTGGTGAGGAGGACGTTCGCCGGCAGGCCGATGCCGTCGCGGCGATGTGCCTGCGGGCCCGAACCACCCTCACCCGCCAGGACCGGCTCGTGCCCGGGGCCAGGCAGCGATGACCTTCGCCGGGTTCACGTCCGGCGGAAGGCTGCGGGTCAGGCGTTCGGCCTGGCGGTGGTCAGGCGTCGCTGGCCGGCCGGTCGAGGCCTGACCAGCCAGCCGGATCGACCCCGCCCGGCCCCGGCGCCTCAGGGTCGTACGGCTCCCGCGTGAAGGTGAACGTCGCGAGGTCGAGATGACTGACCCGGCAGTCTCCCGGGCCGCCGCGAGTGCTGCCGCCTCGCTCCGCGCCCTCCCGTACGACCCGTAGTGTCTCGCCGGCGTAGTAGCCGTCGAGTCCGATCCAGGTGCCGTCGCCGTTCGAGCGGAACCGCACCCGCTCGCCGCCGGACATCCGGGTGAGCTCGAGAAGCTCTCTGCCGCGCGCCCGCAGGACGAAAGCCGCGGGACCCCAGTACCACTGCCCGACGATCTCCAGGACGGAATCGTCCAGCGCGTCCACCGGCGCCCACTCCGCCGGCAGCCGCGGTTCGGCGTCGAGGACGATCCCGACGAGATCCGTGGCAACCCCGCCCACGCCGCTCGTCGTGTTCGCCAACGTGATGGCGCCGACCTGCTCGTCGACGTCGATGAGCAGGTCGGCAAGAAAGCCCGGCATGGAGCCCTGATGGCCCACCATGGTCCGGCCGTTCTGGCGCAGGACCCGCAGGCCGAGGCCGTAACCGTTCGTCCATTCCGGTGCCCGCTCGAGGATCACGGGGTCGCGGAGCTCGGCGAGGGTGGCCGGGCTCAGCACGCCGCCCGTGTCGCCGCCGATGAAGGCCGCCCATCTGGCCAGATCACCAATGGTCGACCAGAGCTGTCCGGCCGGGGCCATGGCGCCGGCGTCGTGGGCGGGCTCGGGCAGGACCAGATCGGCCCAGGGATGGACCGCGTATCCCTCGGCATGTGGTGCCTCCGGGAGATATGTCGTACGACGTAACTCCAGTGGTTCGAGGATCTCGCCGCGGAGGGCATCCCACCAGGACCGTCCCCGGTGCCGCGCGACGACCTCGCCGAGGATGGCGAAGCCCAGGTTGGAGTAGTGGTACCTCCGGCTGCCCGGATGCTTCACCGTGTGCGCGTCGAACGTCGACGACAGCGCTGGCCAGTCGTCGCCGGGCGTCCGCTCCCACCAGGGGCCGTCGCGCTCGGCCTGGGCACCGGACGTGTGCGACAGCAACTGGGCGATCGTCCGGTCGCCGAGCGGCGTGCCCGTGATGTGGCGTTCGAGCGGATCGGCGAAGTCCAGGCGTCCCTCGTCCCGGAGGCGGGCGACGAGCACGGCAGTGAACGTCTTGGTGATCGACCCGATCCGGGACTGGGTGTCGCTGCTGGGCACGGTGTCGTCCACGCGGCCACGGGAGCCGGTCCAGACGAGCGCCCCATCGCGGACCACACCGGCCATCAGCGCCGGCGCGCGGGCCTCGGCCTGCTCCCTGGCGATCCGGTGCAGCAGGCTCCGAGCCGTGCTCGGAAAGAGGTCGGACATGGCGTCACCGTACCGGCGGACCTTTCGGCCCTTCTGGTGCGCCGGTCTGGTGTATGTGCACGCCCCGGATCGGCAAGATGAATGACCACGTTGAGCATGCCTGCGGTAAGCGGAGCACGCATGTACGCCTGGTTGGGGTTCCACAGACATGCTCAACGTGGTCATTTGCCGGAATCGGCGGGTGGGCTTACGACACCGGCGCCTGGGTTGCCGCGGGGCGCGGGAGTGCGGGAGTGCGGGAGTGCGGGGCAAAGCGGATGACTCCGACCTCAGTCGGCGTTTCGCCGACCGCGACGTGGGCCCCGGCCAAGGCGTCTGGTTAGACTCGACAACGTGCCGGTGAGTGGCGATGGATCGCATTCCCACAGTGGCGTTTCCAGCCCCCAACATCCCTCGGGGGATCCGGGGGTCCCCCGGGCAAACCCGGAGCTCGCCTGGGCCCGCCCCCGCCTCCTCGATCCCGACGACCACCGACCCAAGGACGCCTGCGGCGTATTCGGGGTGTGGGCCGAGGGGGAGGAGGTCGCGAAGCTTACCTATTTCGGTCTCTACGCCTTGCAGCACCGCGGCCAGGAATCGGCCGGGATCGCGGTGAGCAACGGCCGCCAGGTGCTCGTCTACAAGGACATGGGCCTGGTTTCCCAGGTCTTCGACGAGGCCATCCTCGAGTCCCTCACCGGCCACATCGCGGTCGGTCACTGTCGCTACTCCACCACCGGGTCCAGCGTCTGGGAGAACGCCCAGCCGACGTTCCGGTCCACCGCGGCCGGCGGCCTCGCGCTGGCGCACAACGGCAATCTCACCAACTCGGGCGACCTGGTGGAGCTCGCCGCCAAGCGCGCGGCCGAGACCAGCTTGTTGGCGGCGCCGATCGGTGACGAGCGGTCCACGACCGACACGGGGCTGATCACCAACCTGCTGGCCAGCTACGCGGACCGGCCGCTGCTCGACGCGGCGGCCGAGGTGTTCCCCGCTCTGCGTGGTGCGTACTGCCTGGTCTTCATGAACGAGTCCACCCTGTACGCCGCTCGCGACCCGCAGGGCATCCACCCGCTGGTCATCGGAGCACTCGACACCGGCTGGGTGGTCGCCAGTGAGAACTCCGCACTCGACATCGTGGGTGCGTCGTTCGTCCGGGAGGTCGAGCCCGGTGAGGTGGTGGCGATCGACGGCACCGGCATCCGGTCGAAGAAGTTCGCCGCGGCCGAGCCGAAGGGCTGCCTGTTCGAGTACGTCTACCTCGCCCGCCCTGACGCCAGGATCGCCGGTCGCTCGGTCCAGGAGAGCCGGGTCGAGGTCGGCCGCCACCTGGCGCGGGACTACCCGGTCGACGCCGACCTGGTGATCCCGGTGCCGGAGTCCGCGACGCCCGCGGCGATCGGCTACGCCGAGGAGAGCGGCATCCCCTACGGCCACGGCCTGGTCAAGAACAGCTACGTCGGGCGGACGTTCATCCAGCCCAGCCAGACCATCCGCCAGCTCGGCATCCGGCTGAAGTACAACCCGCTCCGCGAGGTCATCGAGGGCAAGCGCCTCGTGATGGTCGACGACTCGATCGTGCGCGGCAACACCCAGAGCGCGCTGGTGCGCATGCTCCGCGATGCCGGTGCCCGCGAGGTCCACGTCCGCATCTCGAGCCCGCCGGTGAAGTGGCCGTGCTTCTACGGCATCGACTTCGCGTCGGCGACCGAGCTCATCGCCGCCGACATGGCCGTCGACGAGATCTGCCGGGCGATCGGGGCCGACTCGCTCGGCTTCATCGATCTCGACGCGCTGGTCGCGGCGAGCGGGCAGCCGGCCAACCAGCTGTGCCGGGCCTGCTTCGACGGGGTCTACCCGGTCGCCATCCCCGACGGCGCGCGCCTCGGCAAGCACCAGCTCGAGGTCGCGGTCAGCGGCCGGTGAACCTGTTGGCTGAGGGTGCGGGTGAGGTGAACCTGTTGGTCGAGGGTGCGCCTGATCCGAACCGGCCTTGGGTGAGGGGACCCCTGACGTGAACCTACCGGCCGAGGGTGCCCCTCATCCGAACCCGCGTGGGAGAGAGAGGACGTCGCCATGAGTGGATCCGGTGCCCCAGCAGGCACAGACCGTGGACTCTCGTACGCCGACGCGGGCGTCGACATCGAGGCGGCCGACCGAGCGGTCGACCTCATGCGGGACTGGATCGAGAAGACCCGCCGTCCCGAGGTGGTGGGTGGCATCGGCGGCTTCGCCGGGTTGTTCGACGCGTCCGCCCTGCGCGACTACCGCCACCCGCTGCTCGCGACATCCACCGACGGGGTGGGTACGAAGGTCGCGATCGCCCAAGCCCTCGACAAGCACGACACGATCGGCTTCGACCTGGTGGGCATGGTGGTCGACGACCTCGTGGTCTGTGGGGCGGAGCCGCTCTTCCTCACCGACTACATCGCGTGTGGCTCGGTTGTGCCCGAACGCATCGCGACGATCGTCAAGGGCATCGCCGAGGCGTGCGTCGTCGCCGGTTGCGCGCTGGTGGGCGGCGAGGTCGCGGAGCACCCTGGCCTGTTGGAGCCCGCGGAGTACGACGTGGCCGGCGCCTCGACCGGCGTCGTCGAGGCCGATGCGGTGCTCGGCCCGGACCGGGTCCGAGCCGGTGACGTGGTGATCGCGATGGCGTCGTCGGGCCTGCACGCCAACGGCTACTCACTCGTACGCAAGGTCCTCGCGGTCGCCGGCCGGCGGCTCGACGGTCACGTCGACGAGCTCGGTCGGACGCTCGGCGAGGAGCTGCTCGAGCCGACCAAGGTCTACGCGAAGGACTGTCTCGCCCTCGCTGAGGCGTACGACGTCCATGCGATGGCCCACATCACCGGTGGCGGGTTGGCCGCGAACGCGGCCCGGGTACTCCCGAACAACCTGGACCTGGTGCTCGACCGGTCGAGCTGGTCGCCGCCCCGGATCTGCACCCTGCTCGGTGAGTGGGGTGGCGTGGCGTCAGACGAACTCGAGCGCACCTTCAACATGGGTGTGGGCATGCTCGCCCTGGTGGAATCCGCCGACGTCGATGCCGCGGTCGACCTGCTCGTTGACCGCGGCATCCACGCCTGGGTTGCCGGAAGAGTGCTCGCAGGTGAGGGCTCCGCGCGTCTGGAGGGAAGCTACGGGCGGAGGTGACCGCGTTCGACCGCGTCAGCGGCGACGTGCGATGCGATCGTCCTCGTCGGCCCCGTCGTCAAGCTCGCCGTCGGGGTCATCCTGCTCGGCGTGAACGTTGCCGTTCTTGCCGTCCTCACGACTCGACAGTTCTCGTTGCAGCGCTTCGAGGTCGGTGTCGTGGGTGCGGTACTTCAGCTCCCGGGCGACCTTCGTCTGCTTGGCCTTGGCACGGCCGCGCCCCATGGGTCGACCCCCTCGCACAACATAAACCGGGGCAACACGGCACAGTGTGAAACACCGGCGTGCACCCTCGGGCTCACGGTCTCATCTGTTCGTAGGTCAACCGTACCGGCAGCCGCCGTAATCCCGCACGCCGGGTCCGACCCGCACCTCGACGCCGACAGTCGTTATCCACAGGTTTTCCACAATCATTCGAGCGGGAATCCGGGGTGACGAGACTCGAGTGTCCGACTTCGTACCGGATCGCGTGACATTGGGTGAACTGTCAACTCTCCCGTGTAGTCAACTTCGAAACTATCCGACCGAGTCCAGGATCGGGCAAGCCGGTCCAGACACCGAAATCGGCTCGAAGGTAGTCCGCTGGCTGGGATACAAAGGTGTCCGCACACATGGTCATCGGAGACCTTTCGTACGCCGGCTGGAGGCGCGGACTCAGCCCGTGCTCCCTCACACGAACGGCAGGGCACCCAATCGCATGACCCAGCGGACAGTGCTGCTCACCGGGGGCTCCGGTCACGTCGCCAGGCTCCTGATACCCGGACTCCGGGCGTACTCCCTCCGGCTTGTAGACCTGGTCAAGCCGGGCGACGTCCAGCCAGGCGGTTCCGGGGGAGACGGCGCCGTAGCAATGGGCGGAGGTGTCGGCAGCGCGGCGGCGGACCGCGACGTTGGTGCGGCCACGGGCGACGTCAGCCGTGGGGTGGGGGACGGTGACGTCGATGGTGCGGAGGCGTTGCCCCCGGAGGTGCGGGGCGGGGACCTGGCCGACCGCTCGTTCGCGGCCGAGGTCGTCGAAGGTGTCGACACGGTGCTGCACCTCGCGGCCAACCCGCACCCCAACGCCACCTGGGACTCGCTCCGTTCCCCGAACGTCGAAGCGCTGGTCAGCGTCCTCGAGGCCGCACAGCGGGCTGACGTACGAAGGGTGATCCTCGCGAGTTCCGTGCACGCGATGGGCGGTTACGTGCAACAGGAGCGGCACCCGGTCAAGGAGGAGTGGCCGCCATGGCCGTGCTGTGCGTACGGCGCGACCAAGGCGTTCGCGGAAGCACTGGGCCGCGCTTGCAGCTACCGGACCGGGCTGTCGGTCATCTGCCTACGTTTCGGGGGCGTCCAGCGGCGCCCGGGTTCGGTGGGTGCGATGGCCTTCTGGCTCGGGACGCCGGACCTGCGGCAGCTGGTCGGCCGCGCGATCGAGGCTGACGACATCCGCTTCGGGGTCTACCACGGCGTGTCGGCCAACACCCGCCGGGAGTGGGACACCTCCGGTGCCGTCGCCGACCTCGGGTACGCACCGACCTGTGACTCCGAGGAGTTCCTCGGTGAGATCGACCCCAACCCTGTCCGTGCGTTCTGCTCGCGCAGTCCACAGCCCTGAACCCGAGCCTTGTCTGGAAGTCGAGTCCTGCCCGGAACCTGAGCCCTTGAACCCGAGCTTTGCCGTGACCGTTCGGCTGCCCCTGACCGTTCGGCTGCCCTGACCCTGCGGCCGACCCGAGTCAACCAACCCCCTCGCCGCCTGGAGGAAACATGAGCGAACAAGGAAAGATCCGCGTCCTCGTCTGGTCGGAGCACACCGCTCCCAAGGAGATGTATCCGTACGACATCAACGGCGCGGTCGCCGACGGCCTGCGGCAGGAGCCGAACGCGTTCGACGTGCGTACTGCCGAACTTGTCGACCCCGGCCAGGGCGTGCCAGAGGAAGCTCTCGCCGAGACCGACGTCCTCGCGTGGTGGGGTCACATGCTCCACAACGCCGTCCGCAACGAGACCGTCGACCGGATCGAGCGGCACGTGAAGGAGCGCGGCATGGGCTTCCTCGCGCTGCACTCCTCGCATATGGCGAAGCCATTCACCCGGCTGATCGGTGATGACGGCCGGATCGGTGGCGTCAAGCACGAGGCGGGTCCCGAGGAGATCAAGGTGTTGGCACCTGACCACCCGGTGGCCGAGGGGATCAGCGACTTCTCGATCGACCCGGAGGAGATGTACGACGAGGAGTTCGGCTGCGGCAAGCCGGACACGGTGGTGTTCCACTCGACGTTCCCGGGCGGGCACGAGTTCCGGTCCGGTTGTGCGTACACGGTCGGCGCGGGTCGGGTCTTCTACTTCCGGCCCGGGCACGAGGAGAACCCCACCTACTACCGGGATGACGTACGCAAGATCATCCGCAACGCCGCGAAGTGGGTCGCCGGCCGGTCATAGGGCGAGACGCGGCAGCTGGCACGCCGGCGGTGCTGTAAATGACCACGCTGCCCATGCCTGTGGACCTTCGCAAGGCGTCGATGCCTTGCCCACGGTTCGGCAGCATGGGCAGCGTGGTCATTTGTCTCAGCGTCACTCGTGCGGTGTCCCGCCGGCCGGATGGCCGAGCCAGAGCGTACGTCGGGCGCTCGCTCCGGCGATCCGGCGTTCGGCCATCCGGTCGGCGGCGGCGGCGGGAGGTACGCCCTCGTCGGCCGCGAGCTCCAGGACCCGGCGCATCGTGTCGTAGATCCGGGCCGCCCGCGCTTTGGCGCGCTCGAAGCTGAAGCCGTCGAGTTCGTCGGCGACCTGGATGATTCCGCCGGCGTTGACGAGGTAGTCGGGGGCGTAGAGGATGCCCCGATCCTGGAGCAGCTTGTCGATACCGGGATGGGCGAGCTGGTTGTTGGCGCCACCGCAGATGATCCCCGCGCGCAGGGACGCCAGCGCCGACTCGTCGAGCGCACCGCCCATCGCGCACGGCGCGTAGACGTCGAGGTCGGCGGCCGCGAGTGCGCCCACGTCGTCGACGACCACCACGTCGGGATGGTCGCGCAGGACCTGCTCGATCGCCTGCGCCGAGACGTCGGTGACGACGACCTCCGCGCCCTCGTCGCGCAGATGTCCGACCAGTCGTCGCCCGACCTTGCCCACCCCGGCCACGCCGACCCGCCGCCCAGAGAGGGAGGGTGTGCCCCACCGGTGGGACGCGCAGGCGCGCATTCCCTGGAAGACTCCGTACGCCGTGAGGATCGACGAGTCGCCCGCGCCGCCCTGTTCCACCGACCGGCCGGTCACGTGGGAACACTCGCGGGCGATCACGTCCATGTCCGGGGAGTACGTACCGACGTCGCATGCGGTGATGTAGCGGCCGTCGAGGGACTGGATGAACCGGCCGTACGCACGGAGCAGGCGTTCGGACTTGTCCCGCACGGGATCGCCGATGATCACAGCCTTGCCGCCGCCGAGGTCGAGTCCGGCGAGCGCGGCTTTGTACGCCATCGCGGTCGAGAGGCTGAGGACGTCGGCGAGCGCGGACTCCTCGTCCGGATACGGGTGGAAACGGGTACCGCCGAGTGCGGGACCGAGCGCGGTGGAGTAGATGGCGATGATCGCCTTCAGGCCTGACGGACCGTCGGCACAGTAGACAACCTGCTCGTGCCCGGAATGTCGGGCAAAGAACTCGGCCACGGTGGTGACTCCTCGTCCGGGCGGCCCACATGGGTGGTGCGGGCGTCCGACACCACCATAGAGCGAGAACGGCTCCACTCCGATCTCTCCGGACAGGTGCCGCGAACCAACGGAGAGGTGCACGATGGGAGCATGCGGACCTCGGTCCTGACCCCGTACTGCTGCTACCTACGCGTCTACGAGCCAGTCGCCGCCTTTCCGGAGCGGGTGCGCTCGTCGTGGGTGGCGGCCGGTGGTGGTGTCCCCGACCGGGCGCAGCCCGGTGCGCTGGTGGTCGCGGAGCAGCGGGAGGCGCTGGCGGCCCTGCTGCCAGTGCTTCCGCCTGGCGCGTTCGCGGGCGAGCACGAGCAGCGGGCGTACGCGATGGAGGTCGACGGAGCCGTCCTGTTCTGTCCGGATGAGCCGGCCTTGCGGATCCGTGAGGCGTTGAGCGACCTGATGACGGCCTTGCCCGACCATGTGCTGAAGGCCCTGCTTCCGGCCGGTGGCCTGGAGCGGATCGATTTCGGCGCGTTGAGGGATTGCCCTCCGGACGCCGTGCCTCACATCCTTACCGCCAGATGGCACGTTCCGCTGGTGTGGTTCGTCATCTTTGGTGATGAGGAACGCAGTGTCGGGATGGATCCGGTGCGCGAACTCCGCTACCGCACGCCGATGGTGGAGGCGCGACGCCGGGTGGGCCGCGCTCATCGGCTACTCAGCCAGTCCCGGCCGGACTGGAAGCTCGATCCGCTGGCCGCGCTCGGCCGCTGGATCGAGGCGTTCCACCCGCACTCCTGGGTGGAGCTTGATTACGGAGGGCTTGTCCACCTGATGGACGCCGACACGCTGACCAGCGACAAGTCGGCCGCGGATGTCACTACTGCACTCAGGGCAGTAGCACAGGGTAACGATGAGGAGGCACTAACTGCCTACCACCGACTACGGAAGCGATGGTGGGCGCTGCGCGTGAAGGAGCGCGCATCGTGAAACACCGGGCCATGTTCGGGAAATTCTGGAAAATCTGGGCGGAACGCTCCGATTCGGGTTACGGTGAGTCACGTGAGGGAAGGGGAGGATTGACACCGATACGTCACGTGGGGGATGAAGAACGCGGCGTGACCGTAATGGGTGGATGTCCGTTATTTCCTTTTCTGCAATAAGTGATTTCGAAGCACCAATGGAGGGTGCGGGACGGACTTAACCGTCCGGTTCTCGTGGAGGAGGCCGCTCATGACGACACGTACGCCGGAGACAGAGTCTCTGCTCACGCCGGCAGAGGTCGCGGCCATGTTCCGGGTTGACCCCAAAACGGTCACCCGGTGGGCCAAGGCCGGCAAGCTCAGTTCTATCCGCACGCTGGGGGGACACCGGCGCTACCGCGAGTCCGAGGTGCGCGCCCTTTTGGCAGGCGTGCTCCCCGAACAGCGTGGGGGTGCCGAGGGCCGCTGACAAAGCGGTTTCTCAGCGACGTCGGATAGACAGGACAATCGAACATGGCGGTCCCAACCCACCGGGGTTGGGGCCGCCATATTCATTCTCTGCTGCGATCGGCAGCGCTGATCGGGCCGGTCAACAGCGCTCGCGCGATCGCGTACTCGGTCCACCGGGACCGGCTGGACGCGAAGGCGTTTCGCCGTCGCTCCCGCCGGGGGCGCGAGGGTATGAGGGTGTTGCGCCGCCCACGGCGGGACCGAGGCGGGCGCGCGGAGCAGGCGCCGCGCATCCCCGGCCGGCTCCTGTCCGCCGGGGCGATGCCCGGGGGCGGTCGCTTCACCTTTACCGACGCGAGTCTGGACGTCCGCTGCCTGCGAGGGGGTGGCGTCTTTGTGGCGTGGGACGGAGCCACACCGCTTCCGTCGTACGCGCTCGTCGGGGGTGAGACCGGGCAGGACGCCAGCCAGGACGCCGGGGACAAAGCGGGGCGCAAGGCGGGTCGGGAGCCGGAGTGGGACGAGCGGGCCCGGCTGGCCTCGGCCGGAGACTGCTGGACCGTCCGGGCGGGAGACCTGACGGTCACGGTCGGTCCAGGCGGGCGGCTGACCTTCACCAGCGCTGACCGTGAGACGTCGTTCCGGCGAGACGAGCCGCCGTGGTGGGAAGGCGAGGCGTGGACCCATCGGAGCGTCCTCAGCCCCGACGCGATGGTTCTCGGGCTGGGCGGCCGCGCGGCCGGACTCGACCGGCGACCCGGCCGTTACCGGCTGTGGAACAGCGATCCGGGTGGTACGTACGTCCGTGGCGACGATCCGTTGTCCATGTGCCTGCCAGTCTCACTCGTTGTCACCGATGCGGGCTCTCATCTCGCGTTCTATGACAACAGTTCGGCCGGAAGCGTCACGGTGGGTGACGAGATTGCGATGCAGCTGCCGGGCGGACCTCTTCGCTACTACGTGTTACCGGGACCGCCGGAGCGGGCCCTCGACGGTTACACGGCACTGACCGGCCGGCCAGCACTGCCGCCGCGTTGGGCGCTCGGTTTCCACCAGTCGCGGTGGGCCTACGGCAGCGAGGCTGCGATGCGGGAGATGGTGGCCGAGTACCGGCGCAGGGACCTGCCACTGTCCGGCGTCTGGCTCGACATCGACCACCTCGACCGCCGGCGAGTGTTCACCGTCGACGAGGAGCGCTATCCCGACATCGGCGGGTTCGCCGCCGACCTCGCCAAGGGCGACATCCACCTGGTCGCGATCGTCGACCCGGCGATACCGCGACGGCGGTCCATGCCGCTCTACCGCGACGGGCTGGCGGCCGATGCGTACTGCCGCGACCTCCGCGGGCGGGTAGCTCACGGCGTCGTGTGGCCGGGCACGACCGTCTACCCCGACTTCACTGCCGCGCGGGCGCGCGCCTGGTGGGGCGACCAGCACGCGAAGTACGTACGCCTCGGCATCGACGGGTTCTGGAACGACATGAACGAACCGTCGGCGTTCGCGGCCTGGGGCG
This sequence comes from Actinopolymorpha sp. B9G3, assembly GCF_040120725.1. Classification (NCBI taxonomy): domain Bacteria; kingdom Bacillati; phylum Actinomycetota; class Actinomycetes; order Propionibacteriales; family Actinopolymorphaceae; genus Actinopolymorpha; species Actinopolymorpha sp. B9G3. The sequence goes on from NZ_JBEEAB010000032.1 coordinate 26,294, forward strand.
ATCCCAGCCTGCCGGCGTCGACGCAGGCCGACCTCGACGGCCGCGGCGGCGATCATCGCGAGGCGCACAACCTCTACGGCCTGACGATGAACCGCGCCACCTTCGAAGGCGTCCGCCGGCTGCGGCCGGACCGGCGGCCGTTCCTGTTGACGCGGGCCGGCTGGGCGGGAGTGCAGCGGTACGCAGGGACCTGGACCGGTGACATCGCCTCGCGGTGGGACAACCTCGCCGTCACGCTGTCGTTCACGCTGGGGCTCGGCGCGTCTGGCGTGCCGTACTCCGGCCCCGACATCGGCGGGTTCGATGGCCATCCGCCGGCGGAGCTGTTCGTGCGGTGGTTCGAGCTGGCCGCGTACCTTCCGTTCTTCCGTTCCCACTGTGCGAAGTCCACGCCGCCGCGGGAGCCGTGGGCGTACGGACCCGAGGTCCTGGAGCAGGTTCGCGGCGTCCTGGAGGAGCGGTACGCCCTGCTGCCGTACTGGTACACCCTTGCCTGGGAAGCCCACCGCACCGGCCTGCCGTACGTCCGCCCGCTCGCCTGGGAGGACACCACAGATCACGCGCTCCGGAAAGTCGACGACGCGTTCCTGCTCGGCGGCGCGCTGCTCGTGGCGCCGGTGCTCGTCGAGGGCGCGCGGGAGCGGGTGGTCCGGTTGCCGGCGGGCCGGTGGTACGAACGGCGGACCGGCGCGGCCCACGACGGCCCCGGCGACGTCGTGGTGGACGCATCGCTCGGCCGGCCGCCGGTCTTCGTCCGCGCGGGTGCCGTGCTGCCGACCGAGGAGCGTCGGCCGGAGGACGGCACGACCGCGATCGTCCTCGAGGCCTATCCGCCCGGGCCGGCACAGTCCCGGGCCGGCGGTGGGCGGTTGGTGAGTGACAGTGGCGACGGCTACGCCGAGCCGGTCGACGAGCGGTTCACGATCGTGATGGGTCCGGACGGCCGGTGGCTGGTCGAGTACTCCGGTCCGGCGTCCGCCCTCCCGTACGCCGTCCGGTGGCGGGGCTGACCACCGGCAGCGACACTCTTGACAGTGCGTGATGCCGCGGTATTTCGTTGCCGAATCGGTACGGCTGCTCGCTACGGATCCTGATCATGGCGTCCTAGGGTGACCGGTTAGGCGCGCCTGGGGAGGTGTGGGGCGACTGTGCGTAAGGGCTCACGGTTTCGCGCTCTCGCCGACCTTCGCACATCCGCCCAGACGAATCCGGCCGCGCGGGTCGGCGTGGTGGCCGCGGTGGTGTCTCTCCTCGCCCTCGGCGCTCTGGGTCTCGACGGCCGGGAGCGGATCACGCTCGACGATCGGCAGCTGTCGACCCGCGGGCTGGTCATGCTCTTCGCGGCCGTCCTGGTCGCGGGACTCGTCCTCATCGTCGTCGCGCTCGCCACCCAAAGCGGCGGTCCGCCACGAGGGGTGGAGCCGAAGCGGACCAGCCTGGTCGCCCGCGTCGTCCAGCTCCTCGTCCTGGTCGGGCTCCTCTATCTCCTGCTCCGCCATGCCGACGAGCTGAAGGACCTGTTCAACCAGCGCGGCGAACCGGACACCGGCGGCCGCCCACCCGGGGCACCCGGTGGCGAGGGCGCCGCGGACCCGGGCGCGGACGGGGCTGGTCGGCCGCCGTCCTGGTCGTGGCCGGTGGTGGCGATGGCCGGCCTGCTGCTGGCCGCGGTCGTCGGCACGCTCACGTGGGTCGCCCGCCGGTCAGGCCTCGAGTCCACGCAGGTCGGCGACGGCGATCCCACCGCGGACGAGGTGCAGCACATGGTCGCGGCCGGACTCGCCGCGCTCGCCGACGTGGACGAGCCTCGGGCCGCGGTGATCGGTGCCTACGCGGCCATGGAGGAGGCGCTCGCCCACCAGGGCGTCGCCCGTGGCGTGACCGACACACCGTCGGACCTGCTGGCGCGGACCATCCGGGCCGGGCTGCTCACCTCGACCGGTGAGGCCGCCGCCCGCGAACTCGCCGGGCTCTTCGAACGTGCCCGCTTCTCCCGACGTGCGTTGCCCGCCGACGCGAGGCTGGCGGCGGTCGCCGCGCTCAACCGGCTTCAGGCAGAGCTCCGCGCCCAGGCGGACCGGCGGGCCCAGGCGGAGCTCCGTGCCCGGGCCGAGCGGCATGCGCGGGACGACGCGGCGGCACATGAGGACCGGGCGCGGTCGTGAGGAGGCTCCGGTTCGTCCTCGTCCTCGCGTTGCTCGTACTGGTCGTGACCATGCGGTTCCGCGGGATGCTGATCGGGTTGACGGTGCTTGCCGTCAACGAGTTGCTCTGCCAACTCCTCCAGCTCGAAGGACCAGGGAGAAGTCGGCGTTCGACGCCACGGTGGGCGCGGTGGCGCCGCCTGGGGCGATGGCTGTGGTCGCACCTCATTCGCGGCGACGCGGGACCGCACGACAGGTCCCGCGCCCTGGAGTGGCAACGCCGCCTTCAGTTCCTGCGGGGGATGGTGCTTCCGCTGGAGTGGCTGCGCCGGTGGCGGCAGCCGTCCCCGCGGGCGGGCTTTCCGACGTACGACCGGATTCTGGGTGAGATCGCGTGGTCCCGGTACTCGCGGCGCGACTTCGATGTCGGGTTGCGGAAGCGGCTGGTCGAGGCGGCGAGCGTTCGCCTGGAGGCAGGGCACGGCATCGATCCGGCCGACCCCCGGACCGAGGACGCCTGTCGTGACCTGCTCGGTGCGACCACCTGGTCACTGCTGGCGCCGGGCCGGCCGGCATCGGACGCCCGCAGCGAGCCGGGTGTCGACCTGCCGACCCTGGAGCGCATGGTGTCCTCGATCGAGCGTCTGCGCTCCGGCCAGGTAGCAGGCGCCGGGTCGAGCGGCACCGGATCGAGTAGCACTGGATCGAGCGGCACCGGATCGAGTAGCACTGCATCGAGTAGCACTGGATCGAGCACCACCGGATCGAAGGAAGGGACGCCATGACCGTCACCGCCTCGACGCTGGCGCCCGCGCAGACCCGGGAGCGGGCGAGCGCCGTCCTGGACGAGATGGAACGCGTGATCGTCGGCAAGCGCGGCCCTCTCGAGCTCGTCCTGCTCGGCATCCTCGCCGGCGGCCACGTCCTGCTCGAAGACCTTCCCGGGCTGGGCAAGACGGTGCTCGCCCGGTCGTACGCCCAGGTGCTGGGGCTCAGCTTCGCCCGCGTGCAGTTCACTCCGGACCTGCTGCCGCAGGACGTCACCGGCGCGTCGATCTACAACCAGAAGACGGCGGAGTTCGTGTTCCGTGAGGGCCCGGTCTTCACCCAGCTGCTGCTCGCCGACGAGATCAACCGGACGCCGCCGAAGACGCAGGCCGCACTGCTCGAGGCGATGGAGGAACGCCAGGTCTCCGCCGACGGCGTCACCAGGCCGCTACCACTGCCGTTCGTGGTGCTCGCGACCGAGAACCCGATCGAGTACGAAGGGACGTACCCGTTGCCTGAGGCGCAGCTGGACCGGTTCGTTCTGCGTACCCGGTTGGGCTACCTGTCCGCCGACCTCGAGGCCGACATGGTGCGCCGCCGGCTCGAGCGGGGTGCCGCCCGACCGTCGCTGGCGCAGGTCGTGGACACGGCCGAACTGCTCGCGATGATCTCCTCGCTCGAACGTGTCGAGGTGCACGACGATGTCCTGGCGTACGTCGTCTCCATCGTCCAGGCGACGCGGTCGCATCCCAAGGCGCAGGTGGGTGCGAGCCCTCGCGGCACGCTGGCGGTCACGCAGTTGGCGCGGGGTGCTGCGATGCTCGCCGGTCGCGACTACGTGACACCGGCGGATGTGAAGCGGGTCGCCGCGGCCGCGCTCGGGCATCGGCTTGTGCTGCGTCCGGAGCTGTGGGTACGCCGGGTGACCGGAGAGGACGTCGTGGCAGATGTCCTGGCCGAGGTACCGACTCCGCCGACGCGGATCGTCCGGGATTGATGACGACCTACGGCGTGCCAGCGTCGGCGCAGGCGTCCGCGGCCATGACAGTCGGCGGGGTCGAGGCGTCGCCGCGCTGGCAGGTGAGCCGGCTCGTGTGGCGCCTCGCGGCGGCCGGGATCCTCGCCGTGCTGGGCGGACTCGTGGCCGGGCGGCCGGAACCGATCGTGGTCGCGGTCCCCTGCCTCGTCGCTGTGGTCGTCGCACTGCGGCAACCACGGCCCGAGCGGGTGGTGGTGACCGCCACGGTGTCCGAGCTACGGGCGTTCGAGGACGACCCGGTCGAGGTCGAGGTCCAGGTGAGAGCGCCTTTCGTCCTGGGAGAGATCGCGCTCGACCTGGCCCTGCCGAGGGTGCCGGAGCGCTCGACGCCGGCCGTCGAAACCGGCGGTGGAGCGGGTCCGGGTGGAACCGCCAGCGTGGACGGCGGGGATTCCGACAGGGCCGCATCGGGCGTGGACCGTCAGTCCAGTCGTACGTCCGAACAACGGCGGACCCGGCGCGGCTCCACGTACTTCGGGATCGAGGGTGAACGCGGCCGCCACCGGTTCGGCGTCGCGCAGGTCACCGAGACGTGGACCGTCCGCGCACATCGCTGGGGCCGGTGGCGGCTCGGGCCGCTGCACCTGCGGCTGCGGACGTCCGGCTGGGGTTATGTCGGCAGGGTCGCGCTCACCCTCACCGAGCTGACGGTGTTCCCGCCGCCGGGGCGGGCCCGCGACATCGCCGTGCCGCCGATGCTGCTCGCCCGGGTCGGCAGTCACGTCGCGCGGCGGGCAGGTTCGGGGGTGGAGTTCGCCGGGATTCGTTCGTTCGCGCCGGGTGATGCCGTACGCCGGATCAACTGGGCGGCGAGCACCCGCCGAGGGGAGCCGGGTGAGCTGTTCGTCAACGAGTTCGCGGCGGAGCGGGCGGCCGACATCGTGGCGGTCGTCGACACGACAGTCGACGTGGGTACGCCTGGGCGGTCCAGTCTCGACATCGGGGTGCGCGGCGCGGCCGCCGTGGTGCAGGCGTACCTCCGCTATGCCGACCGGGTGGGTCTCGTGGCGCTCGGCGGAACGCTGCGGTGGCTGTCCCCTGACGTCGGCATCCGGCAGTACTACCGGATCGTCGAGACCCTCCTGTCCTCCCGGCTGGACAACAGCTTCCTCGAACCCGAGCTCGCTCACCTTCCGCCGCAGGCGTTGCCGCCCGGTGCGCTGGCGTTCGTGTTCACACCGCTGCTCGACCCGCGTGCCGTCGAGGCGATCCGCGACCTGCGCGAACGCGGCCATCCGGTCGTGCTGATCGACGTCCTGACGGGGGAGCCGCCGGTGGGTCCCGTCGAGCGGGTCGGCCGGCACCGGGTGAGAGAACAACGGCTGGCGCAGCGGATCTGGCGGCTCGAACGCGAGGCGCTCGTCCACCGGCTGCAGGCCATCGGCGTCACGGTCCTGGAGTGGGACGAGGAGTCCGGCGTGCCGCTCGATCGGGTCCGGCTCGAACCCATGCTGCGAGGTGGCCGCTGATGTCCGAGTCGTCAGCTGGGTCGGCCTCTGGATCGGCAGTAGCCACGATGACGGCTGGGTCGACCGCTGCCGGCGGGGATCCGGCCGGGCGGCGGGTGGGCGGGGGAGTCGTCCGGCTGGCCGGCGTTGCCTGCGGCCTCGCCATGGTCGGGGTCCTGGTGGCCGCGCTTCCGTCAGGTCTCGACCGGTGGATCGGTGGTGGCGCCGCCCTGGCCGTCGCGCTGTCCGGGCTCGGCGGCGGGTTCGGTGCGTACGTTCCCTGGGGTCTTGTCGTGGTGACGATCGGCGTCACCACGGCGGCGGACGCTGTCCAGTTGCCGGTCCTCAGCGCCACGGCGATCGGGCTGCTGGCCGTCGCGTACCTCGTCCTGCTGGAAGGCGCGGACGCCCTCGACGGAGCCTCAGCGCCTCTGGACGTCGCGATGCTGGCGGGCTGGGTGCGGAGTCTGACGCCGGTGCTCGGTCCCGCACTCGCCGGCGCGCTGGTGGTGATGGGCGTGGTCCTCCTGCCCCACCCGCCCGCCGCCTGGCTTGTCGTCGCCGCCCCACTCGCGCTCATGGTCGGTGTGGCCCTCGCCCTGCGGCGCCCGTCTCGTTGAACGCATACGCTCGACCCCCGTTGGACGCTCCCCTCGATGGTGCAAGCATGGGGAAGGGCATATCCGGGTCGGCTACGGGAGTGTCGCGAATCTGGCTTCATGCGTCATTTGCGCGGGCTGACAACGCAAGGCAGAGAACGCGAAGGCGTGCGGCATGGCGCGGACCTGGCGAGGCCGGCGGATCCCCTCCTCGGTAGAGGTGGGCCTTGCGAATCTTGCCGTCGCTGCCGTCTGTTACGGCTCCGGGCAGCTGGGGCTCCTGGCGGGGGAGATCGGCGAGAACGTCAGCCCGCTGTGGCCTCCTACGGGAGTGGCCCTGGTCGCCCTGCTCCTTTATGGCATCCGAGTCCTGCCGGGGATCGCGGCGGCCGCGTTCCTCACCGACCTGCCCCTCGTGCCGCTCGTCGGCGTGGTGATGGACACCGGCGCCGCGGCCGCCACCGCGCTGGCCGGCTATCTCCTGTTGCGCCGGGTCGGGTTCCGGCTGCAGATCGACCGGCTGCGTGACGCTCTCGCACTGGTGTTCCTTGCGGCCTTCGGCTCGACGCTGATCAGTTCCCTCGTGGGCTGCGGCGTCCGTGTCTATGTGGGGCAACTGGAACCCAGGGAGTTCCTGCAGGTCTGGTCGGTGTGGTGGACCGGCGATGCCATGGGGATCCTGCTCGTCACGCCGTTCCTGTTGGCTGTCCGTCAGTACTGGCGACTCCGGCACATCCAGTGGTACCGGTACGCAGAGCTCGGCCTGCTGTTGGTGGCGTCGTTCGGCGTCGCGTGGGTGGGGACCCACGTCATGGACGCCATCTTTCTCACGTTCCCGATCATCGGCTGGGCTGCGCTGCGCTTTCAGCTCGTCGGCGTTGCGCCCTGTGCGTTGATCGTGTCGGTGACGACGGCTGACGCGGCCGTGGGCGCCGTCGGCCCCTTCGCCGGCGTGGACGTGCTGATGCGCATGGTGTCCCTCCAGATGTTCAACATGACGCTCGTGCTCGGGTCGCTGCTCTTCGCCGCGATCATCAGCCAACGCGACCGTGCCCGGGACGAGATCGAACGCACGTGCAGCCGGTTGGGCGAGGTTATCCATCACCTCGAGGTATCGGAGGAGGAGCACCAGGTGCGGGTCAAGCCCACGGGGGAGGAACCCCAACGTCCCAGCGAGACCAGCTGAGGCGTGTCAGCGCGGCCGCGCCGGCTCGGGTGGTGACGGCGGCGTGGGCTTTTCGGCGGGTTTGCCCTCCGCCGCATCGCCCATGGAGGAGGGGACGGACGACTCCCGTTCCGGCCGTACGTCCCACGGAGGCTTGGAACTGTGACCGACTCCTCTGTGCCTGACCGGCCGCCCCAGCCTGGACAAGGCGCGCGTGGAGACCGACAACCGGGCGCATCGCAGGATGTCCAGGCTCCGTCGGACATGCCCGGTATCGGCGTACCGGCGCCACGGGCACCGCGGGAGGAGTCGTCGCCTGGCGAGTCTGCGGGGCGTACGCCTGTCCGGGAGGAGTCGCCGGGTTTCGGGCAACCTCCGCAGGCGCCGGGCGAGGTGTTGGACTCCGGTACGCCACCGCCTCAGCCATGGCGGACGACCCGGGCCAAGCTTGCGGCAGGGGTGGCCGCCATCGCACTCTGCGCGTCAGCGATCGGCGGCATCGTCGGCGGAATCCTCGGCGCCAACAGCGCCACGCCGAATCCCCTGACTGCCGCCGGCGGCCGTTCGGTAGAGCAGGACCCGAGCGGATCACTACTTCCGCAGGTCGCCCAGGCGGCGTCGCGAAGCGTGGTCGAGATCGTCGTGACGTCCGGCCTCGGCAAGGAGACCGGGTCGGGCATCGTCGTGTCACCGGACGGGCGGATTCTCACCAACTATCACGTCGTCGCCACCGCCTACGGTGGCGACATCACGGTCCGGCTGGCCGGTGCGGACGGTGCGGAGACCACGTCCGCGCGGGTGCTCGGTACCGAACCGGCGAAGGATCTGGCGGTGATCCAGGCCGATCGAGTGGGCGGGCTCACGCCGGCGAAGCTGGGTGACTCGTCGGCGGTCGAGGTCGGCAGCCCGGTCGTGGCCATCGGTTCGCCGCAGGGACTGCGGGGCACCGTCACGTCCGGCATCGTCAGCGCCGTCGACCGGGAGTTGCGGGTGGACGACCGGCCTGGCCTGGGCCCTGGGACGAAATCCGTGACGTACAAAGCGATCCAGACCGACGCCACCCTGCACCCGGGCAACTCCGGTGGACCACTCGTCACCCTGGACGGGCAGGTCATCGGCATCAACTCCGCCATCTACGCGGCCGCGGCGAAAGCTGACGGCTCGGGCCTCGGCTTCGCCATTCCCATCAACCAGGCCAGGGGAATCATCGGCAAGTACGGCGCCGCGGACGGCGTGAACTGACCGGCGACCGGCGGCGTGACCTTGTGGTCGGGCGACCGGCAGCCTGAGCCGGTTGGAGTTCGCCGAGGTGACGTACGGAGCGATCCGGGGTCGGTCGGCCGGCTCAGCCGGCCTGTGGGCGGCGGGTCCGGCCAGCCTCGGCTTCAAGCTGCCACGGCATGTCCAGGTGCGGCGGCGGGCGGTCCATGGGCTGACCGGCCAGGTGGTGCGAACCGGCCGGGGGGCGCGCCCCGGGTGGGGGCGGGCCGGGTGGGTAGTGCGGCAGGTCGTGGTGGTCGAGCCGGGGAACCTCGCCGAGCTTGTCCACCTGCTCGGTCAGGGCGTCCAGCACCGAACGCAACTGGACCTGCGCGACATGGGCGAAGGTGCGTACGTACTCGACCTCCGGGATCGGGAGTTGGCTGCCCTGCGGCCCGTCCGGGTGGGAAGGCTGGGAAGCCATCCCGTTCCTTGCCGCGGCCTCCGCCGCCTCGGCGGCCTGCTGCGCCTGCTGCAGGATCTCCCGCTGCTGCGCACGGGCGCTGACCATCAGGTCCCGGGCGTGCTGCACCGCCTCGGCGACCAGCCGGTCCGCGACCTGCTGTGCCTGGCTGAACAGTGCGACGGCGTGGGCGTTGATCTCGGGTCGATCGCCGCCACCGGAGTCCACCGGCGGGTTGTTGCGGAGGCGGTCGATCTCGGCGCGGAGGGCGGCGCGATCGTTGTCCGCGGCCTGGATCTCGTCGGCCACGCTGGCGAGAAACTCGCGGACTTCCTCTTGGTCCCAGCCACGTCTGCGCTGGTTGAACGTCGCGTAGCGCACTGCGCGAGGGGACTTGCGGATGGCGGTGGGCATCGGCGTGATCTCTGTCATGAGTGGTCACCTGACCTGGCGGCTTCGAGCGGGGGATGGATGCCGTCACCGCCGGCGCTGGCGAACTTCTCGAATCGGATGTCGTCGCGGGGCATGCCGGCCGACGTCAACTCGGACAGAGTGGACGTGACCATGTGCGGTGAACCGCAGACCAGGGCGGTACGCCCCTGCCACTGCATGCTCCGCGCCGCGACCGAGCCGACCAGTCCGCGGGCGCCGGGGAAGGAGGAGTCGTCAGACACGACCGAGGTGTAGGCGAACCAGGGTCGCGACGTCAGCTTGGCGAGCAGCTGGCTCTCGTACAGGTTCCATGGCACCCGGGCACCGTGGAAGAGATGGATGTTCGGAGCGCGACCTTCCGCCTGCCACTCGCGGTCGATCTGTTCGAGAACCGCCCGAAGGGGCGCGAGCCCGGTACCACCCGCGATCATGATCAGGTCGCGCTGGTCGCCCGGTGAGCGGACGAGGTCATCACCGACGGCCGCACCGAGCCGGACTGTGTCACCTGGCTGCATCGCCCTGACGATGGCACCGCTGACCTGGCCACCATCCACGATCTGGACATGCAGTTCGAGTGAACCGTCCTCGCGCGGGGCGTTGGCAGGGCTGAAGTACCGCCACAGACGCGGCCGCAACGGTGTCTCGAACGCGACGGACTGGCCGGGGAGGTAGGAGAACGGCTGCTGCGGTCGCACCTGCACCACCGCAACATCGATCGTCCGGCGCTCGACCGAGAGGACGTCGGCGAGCCACCAGGCGGGAGTGGACTCGGCCGCCTGCTCGGCCGCCTGCACCATCACCTTCGCGACCAGGCCGTACGCCGCCGCCCAGTCGGCGGCCAACTCGTCCGTCCATGCCGGCCCGAGAAAGTGCCGGAGCGTCGCCAGCAGCGAGGCGCCGACCTTCGAGTAGTGCTCCGCGACGACGGAGAATCTTCGGTGGTCACGCCCGAGTTGCTGAATAAAAGGCGTGACCTCCTCGAGCTGCTCGACATTACTGACAATTCGGCCGAGTGCGCCGACCAATTTGTCCCGCTGTGCCGACATCGAAATCGGGAACATCTCGCGCAGCTCAGGGTGCGAGAGGAACAGGTGGGAATAGAAGAACAGTGGTACCTCGTCACCCGATTTGGCGACAATAGCCCAGCTGTTCTGCAGTGCGGCCGTATCCATAGCTGCTCAGCTCACGCGTTGGAGGCGGAGACGACATCCTTTTCAGCCCCCGCGAGCACGGCGCATACCCGGTCGATGATGTCCGGTTTGACACCCGCTTCTTCCAGCGCCGTCACCAGATGTGTCACCACCCGCGCGAAATCCGCTCTCGTGATGTCCATGCCGGCATGTGCCTCACGAAGTTCCCTACCGTCGTACTCGGCTGGGCCACCAAGAACCTGCGAGATCAGCAGGACCTGGTGGCGTTTGAGTCGGGCCATATCGACGTCGGTGAAAAACGGGGCCAGTTGGGTGTCGGTCAGGATGAGCTCGTAGAAGCGATTGACGACAGTGCTGACGGCGGGTGCTCCGCCAATCAGTTGATAATCGGTTGCACTGGTCGATGCTTCGGTGCCGGCCTGCTCGGTCACCGGGTCGCCCATAGCGTCCCTCCCCTTGCGCGGATGTGGTTGCGGCCCCCGAGTCAAGTGGCATTGGTACCAGTGGGCGCGGGCAGAGCGCAACTAGTCGGCCGTTTCTATCGATTTCCGGACGATGACGGCCGACGGCATTTTCCCTGAATTGGTCATTTTCGCCTGGAGTCCGACGTAACACAGAAAGTCGACACAATCGGGACATTGATCACGTACGGCACATCACGCGTGTGAGCTGGCACCCGGGGTGGTCGCGCCGTAGCGGTCCTTCTCCCTGGCGAGGTCGAGCGGCCGGATGCTGGTGCGACCGGCGAGGGTGGCGGCGTCGATCCGGTCCGGCGGTACGAACCATGCGATCTCGAACTCGATCCCGTCGGGGTCGGCTCCGTACAGGCTCTTGCTCGTACTGTGATCGCTGGCCCCCACGAGCGCGCCCGCCTCGACCAGCCGGCCGTGCACCGCTTCGAGCTCGGCCAGCGTGTCCACCTCCCACGCGAGGTGGTACAACCCGACGCTCGCCTTGCCGGCACCTGACGGCCCCGCCTCCGCGCCGATCTCGAACAGGCCGAGGTCGTGGTCGTTGACCGATCCCTCGGCCTGCAGGAACGCCGCGCCGGCAAATCCCTCGGGGGTCATGTCGACCGGTCGGAAGCCCAGGACCTCGGTGTAGAACTCCACGCTGCGGGCGACGTTCCGGACATAGAGCACCGCGTGGTTCAGTCGCGTGATGGGCATTTCGGCTGGCTCCGATCGTCGGAATCGTCGGAAAAGCGTCGGGGATCGTGGGCGGAGGCCCCACTGGACACACGGTCGGCGGGACTTTCGCCGGCCTGCTCGTCAGCGTAATCCGGGACCGGCGGTGACCCGTTCAGGTCCAAGGTCCCGCCCGGCTTGCCTGCCAACGTCCGATCCGGGACCCGGCTCGGGACCAAATCTAGGTACGCATCTAGGTAGAGCCCCCGATGCGTGGGGCCATCTGCCGGCGCCACCGTGGTCTAACGGCACCCAGAGGCGATGACCTAAGTCCCGACCAGTCGCCCTCCGCGCCGCAGCATCCGAGAAGCTGACCAAAGGCCCGAGGTACCCGATGCCCTTCGTCACCAGCCCCGCCGAAGCGCCACCGGAGGCCCGCGTCGCTCGCGCGTCGCGTCCCCGGTCCGCCGGCCCGGCACGCGCGCCGCGCGCCCTGCGTACGCCCCGCGTCACCCGGCCCCAGGCGCAGGCCAGCCCGGGCTCGCCGCTCCCCCCGGGCGCGCCGAGCACACCCGGGTGGTGGCGGAATGCCGTCATCTACCAGGTCTACGTACGGAGCTTCCAGGACGCCAACGGCGACGGGATCGGCGACCTGGACGGCGTCCGCGCGAAGCTTCCGTACCTGCGGATGCTGGGTGTCGACGGTGTTTGGCTCAACCCGTTCTACCCGTCGCCGCAGCACGACCACGGCTACGACGTCGCCGACTACTGCGCGGTCGATCCCGAATGCGGCACCGTCGAGAGCTTCGACCGATTGGTCGCAGAAGCGCATCGCCTCGACATCAAGGTGATCATCGACGTGATCCCGAACCACTGCTCGATCGAGCACCCGTGGTTCACCGCCGCCCTGCGTGCCCGTCCCGGCAGCCCGGAACGCCAGCGGTTCCACTTCGCCGACGGCAGGGGTACGCACGGCGAGCTGCCGCCGAACAACTGGCGGTCCATCTTCGGCGGCTCGGCCTGGGAACGCACCACGAACCCCGACGGCTCGCCGGGCCAGTGGTACCTCCACACGTTCGCCCCCGAGCAGCCCGACTTCAACTGGCGCCACCCCGACGTGGTCGACCACTTCGACCAGGTGGTGCGGTTCTGGTTCGACCGCGGTGTCGACGGCCTGCGGATCGACGTCGCCCACGGCCTGCACAAGCGGGACGGCCTGCCTGACCACGAGTACGCGGCCGGTGACGAGCTCACCGGTGACCCGGTGAATCCGTACGCATGGAACCAGCCTGAGGTGCACGACGTGTGGCGCCAGTGGCGCTCCATCGCCGATGAGTACATGCGCGCCGACGGCCGCGAGCGGGTCCTCATCGGCGAGGTCGGCGTCCTCGACCCCCGCCAGCTCGCCGACTACCAGCGTCCGGACGAACTGCACCAGACGTTCTTCTTCGAGTTCCTGCACACCGCGTGGAACGACACCGACCTGTGCGGTGTGATCGATGCCGGTATGAAGACGATCGCGGCGGAAGGTTCGGCCGTGACCTGGGTGCTCAACAACCACGACGTGCCCCGGTCGGTGACCCGGTTCGCCGGCGGTGCGCCGGGCGCGGGTCCTGGAGACCTGGAGCTCGGCCGGGCGCGCGCCCGGGCCGCTGCCCTGCTCATGCTCGCGCTGCCTGGATCGGCCTATCTCTACCAGGGTGAGGAGCTCGGGCTTCCCGAGGTCGTCGACCTGCCGATCGACGTTCTCACCGATCCGATGTTCAAGCGGACAAGCGGTGTACGCCGTGGCCGGGACGGCTGCCGCGTGCCGCTGCCCTGGGCGTCGTCGCAGGAGTCCCTCGGTTTCTCCCGCGGAAGCGGTGCAAGGCCCTGGCTTCCCCAGCCGAGCTGGTTCGCCGAGCTCGCGGTCGACCAGCAGCTGCGCGACGGCGGTTCGATGCTGCACCTCTACCGTGAGGCGATAGCCCTGCGGCACCGGATTCCCGCGCTGTCCTCGGATCAGCTGCGCTGGCTGCCGAGCGAGCCAGGCGTTCTGGCGTTCACCCGGGGCGACGGATTCGCCTGCGTCGTCAACTGCTCGTCCCGTCCGGTCGCAGCTCCCGCGCAAGGGGAACCGCTCCTTGCCAGCGACCCAGGTGTGGGCGAGAAGATGCCCCCCAACACGGCGGCATGGTGGCTCCTCCCGGATTCGCACGAGGCGTCCTCATGACCAGGTCGATTGCGGTGATGCCGGATGGTTTGCGCTGACGAGGCGGGCGCCATGGCAGGCGCTGCCCGAAGCTTCCAGACAATGGAGGAATTCGAAGTCCTCGACGTCATGGAGTGCCTCCGGCTGCTCGACGGCGCACTCGTGGGGCGCGTCGTGTTCACCGACAAGACCCTGCCCTCGGTCCAGCCGGTGAACTTCGTCCTCGACGGCGACGCTGTCATCATCCGTACGGCCGTCGGCTCCGACCTGGCCCGCGCCGTGCGGGACGCGGTGGTCGCCTTCGAGGTCGACGACATCGACCTCGAGCAGTGGCGCGGCTGGAGCGTGAACGCGATCGGCCGTGCCGAGGTGGTGACCGATCCGTACGAGATCGACCATCTCGCGGCCCTGCCCCTGCCGATCGGCACCGGTCGTGGGGAGCGCCAGTTCGTACGCATTCCGATGACCTTGTTGTCAGGTCAGCGACTGGTCCGCCAGCTCGCCGATGTTGCGTACGACTGAATTCCCGGGTCTTTCTGGAGTGGGGCGTATTCAGGCGTTTTGGATTTTCCGGTGACTCAGAACTCGGCGTATTGTCGTATTCGACGCTCAGCGCCCATTGTGGGTCGTCACCTTTCGCGCATTTCAACGAGTGAAATCCGCCCGCACCAAACCGCCTGTTCCCACAGTGTGCGCACCGCCGGGTAGCGGTGGACGGGAGACGAACATACGCTGGCGGATGACGGTCAGCCGGACCGAGGACACGGTCGGCTGGGCGTCTCGAGGAAATGATGTCCAGCGTTGCACACGCCGCACACCGGCCTGGCAATCTGCCGGCAGACGCGACGACATTCGTCGGCCGGCGGTCCGAGGTCGCCGAGGTCCGGCGGCTGCTCTCCGACGCACGGCTCGTGACCCTCACCGGTGTCGGCGGGGTCGGCAAGACGCGGCTCGCCGTCCGGATCGCCGCGGGAATGCAGCGGGCATTCCATGACGGGGTGTGGCTGGTCGATCTGACCAGGCTGTCCGATCCGAGCATGGTGGTCCAGGCCGTGCTCGAGACGCTCCAGGTCCATGACCAGTCGAGTCGCGATCCACTGCGGATCCTCACCGACTATCTCAGGGACCGGCAGGTCCTCCTCGTCCTCGACAACTGCGAGCATCTGTTGCAGGCGTGCGCGACGGTCGCCGACGCCCTCCTGCGTACCGCTCCCGGACTGCGCATCCTCGCCACGAGTCGGCAGCCCCTGAACATCCCGGACGAACACACCATGCCGGTCCACCCCCTTACGCTGCCAGAGGACGGGCAGACGTCGCTGCCGGGTGATCTGTCGGCGCAGTCCGGCGCTGTGGCGCTCTTCGTCGACCGTGCTGTCGCAGTCCACCACGACTTCGCCCTCACCAAGGCGAACCAGAGCGCGGTGGTCGGAATCTGCCGCCAGCTCGACGGCATTCCGCTGGCCATCGAGCTTGCCGCGGCCAGGCTCAGAACGCTGACACCGGAGCAGATCCTCGAACGCCTTGACGACCGGTACAGGCTTCTGACCACCGGCCCCAGAAGTGCGGCCCCACGTCACCAGACCCTGCAGGCGTTGATCGACTGGAGCTTCGAGCGGTTGTCGAGCGCCGAACAGTTGCTGTGGATGCGTACCTCGGTCTTTTCCGGAAGTTTTGACCTGACGGCCGCGGAGGCGATCTGTGCGGGCGACGGAATCAAGACCGAGGACGTGATCGATCTCGTCGCCGAGCTGATCGACAAGTCGATCCTGGTCAGGGAGGAGTCCGGGCGGGTCGCGAGGTACAGGCAGCTGGACATCATCCGGGAGTACGGTCGACGGAAGCTGGCCGGCCTCGGCGACGAGGCGAGGACCCGACTGCGGCACCGGGACTACTACCAGCGGATCGCCGCGCGAACGGCCGTCGAGCAGTTCGGACCGAACCAGGTCGAGTGGTTCGGCGGGCTGACTCTCGACTATGCCGACCTCCGGGCCGCCATGGAGTACTGCCTCACGACCCCCGGCGAGGCGCAGAACGGCCTGCGGATGGCGGCCGACCTGCTCTTCCACTGGGTACGGAGCTACTACCTCATCGAGGGTCGGCGTTGGCTGGACCGCATGCTCGCCGCGGACACCACCCCCACGCGGGCCCGCGCCGACGCACTCTGGTCCGACAGCTGGTTGGCCATCATCCAGGGCGACACCGCGGCCGCCCAGGTGATGCTCGACGAGGCCCGGCGGTTGGGTGAGCATTTCGACTCGCCGCGAATCCTGGGCTACGTCGCGCTGTTCTCCGGCTTTGCCGCGATGTACTCCGGAGACAGTGCCACCGCACTTCGCCGGTACGACGAGGCGCGCCAGCTTCATCTCGCTGCCGGAAACCAGCAGGGACTCGCACTGACCTTCATCCGGCTCTGTATGGGCTACTCCTTCCTCGGCGACTCCGAACGGGCGATCGCCATGGGGGAGGAGTGCGTGAAGCTGTCCGACGCCGTCGGTGACATCTGGTGCAAGGCGTACGCCCTGATGGCCATGGGAATCGACGTGTGGCGTCAGGGCGATGCGCGCCGGGCGACGGTGATCGAACAGGAAAGCCTTCGGATGAACCGGTCGTTGGACGCACGGCTCGGAATCGCGCTCAACCTCGAGGTGCTGGCGTGGGTTGCCGCCTCGGTGGGGCAGTTCCAGCACTCGGCCAGCCTGCTCGGGGCACTGCAGAAGCTGAAGCGGTCGACCGGGGCGCCACTGTCGGGTTACGGACATCTGGCGGGATACCACGAGGCGTGCGTGAACCGGGTGCGCGACGCACTGGGCGCGGAGGGGTACGACGCGATGGTCCTGCAGGGCGCCAACCTGAACCTCGACCAGGCGATCTCCCTTGCGCTGCGGGAGAAGGAGCACCACGCGCGGCCGGCCCCTGCGCGTGGCGAAGCCGTGCACCTCACCCGGCGGGAGCGCGAGATCGCCGAACTCGTCGCCAAAGGGCAGAGCAACAAGGAAATCGCGGCGGCCTTGGTGATCGCGCAACGGACGGCGGAGAGCCACGTGGAGAACATCCTGGTGAAGTTGGGCTTTACGTCCCGCGCGCAGATCGCCGCGTGGGTCTCGGCTCACGGGCAGGCTGAGCGCCCGAATCGCTGACCGATGGGTGTGAGGGCGGCGCGTGGCGTCGCTGGCAAGACCCGCGTCTCGCCGATGGCGAGTATCTCGGTTTCGTTCATGACGTAAGGGGAAACTCGGCTCCGACGTCAGGTGGTTTCCGGTGGCGCCCCAGCCAGGTGGTCTGGCTCGACGTACGCCCCTGAAGTCCCTGCGTACGTCCGACCAGCCGGGTCACCCGCCCGGAGTGGGCAGTGCGGTGAACCCTTCGTCCGTGGCGGACGTGTGGAAGGAGGCAGTCACCGCCACACGGGGAGAGGGAGACAACGATGAGACGACGTACGACCGTGCTCGCAGCCAGTCTGTTCGCCCTTCTGCTCGCCGTGCCAGCGGCGGCCAGCGCCTCGGGGCGTGGGGAGATGCTCGCGTTCGAGACGATGGCACCCGTCAGCGAACCCTTCACGGGTACGGCGAACCCGATTCGCGACCTGGCCGGAGGCGGACTGCCCTGGGAGATCGACGAGGCCGAGGGCAAGCTCCACAGCAACGGAAAGCTGGAGATCAACGTCGAGGGACTGGTCCTCGCCCGCCGAGCCCCGGTGCCACCGGACCGGCAGGGCGTCAACCCGTCCCCTTCGTTCAAGGCGATCGTCAGCTGCGTGAGCACCGACGACACCGGCGCTGCGACCACGGTCAACGTGGAGACCGGCCTCGTCCCCGCGACCGCCAGTGGTGACGCGAGGATCAGTACCACTGTCGACCTGCCTGACTCCTGCATCGCACCGGTCGTCTTCGTCACCTCACCTACCGGGGCGTGGTTCTCCGCGACCGGGAGATGACACCGACCATGCTCACCCGCGTGCCCCGGCGGCGCCGGTCAGTGCGGCGAAACCGGCGCGTAGCCGATCGAGGGACTCGCTGATCCACGGCAGGCGAACCGGGTCTGGATCGCGCAGCGCGGCCCACCGCTGCTCGTCATCGGTGCCGTAGAGCAGGCTCGTCGCCGCACGGAACGTGAGCCTGCTCGGGTCGTCGCCGAACGCCGAGCCAGGAAGTACGCCGATGCCGTGCTTACTGAGCAGCGTCTCCGCGAGCGACTCGCCGTCGGCGGGCAGTCCGACCGAGCGAGTCGTTCCGATCGAACCAGGTGTTCCGGCTGTGCCGAGGGAGGAGAAGTCCGGGTAGAGGTAGAACCCGCCCTGTGGTGCGCGGCACCGCGCCCCTGCGTCGAGGAGGATCGTGTGCACGGCGCGTGCGACGGTGCCGTGCAACCGCCGGGTCTGCTCGACGTGCGCGACGAGGTCGTCGGGATCGGCGAATGCGTACGCCGCCACCTCCTGCATCGGCCCCGGAAGTGCCGACCAGACCTCGCTCGCGAACTGCAGCAGTGAGTCGCGAAGCGAGACGCCGAGCGGTGACCGCGGCAGCGCGACCGCACCGATCCGCCAACCACCGAGGGCGAGGTTCTTGCTCAGCCCGGTCGTGACCACGGTCCGGTCCGGCACCAGCTCGGCCGGACTGGTCGGCACCGTCCCGTCGTGGGTCAGGTCGGAATAGATCTGGTCGGAGACGATGACGAGGCCGTGCCGTTCGGCGACCGCGCACACGTCGCGTAGCAGGGCCTCGCCAGCGACCGTGCCGGTGGGATTGTCGGGGCTGGTGAGAACGAGGATTCCCGGGCGTGGGCTGCCATCCGCCCCAGGCGTACGGCTCATTGCCTCCTCCAGCAGCGCGGGGTCCGGCACCCCGCCGGCCTCGGCTGGCACCGGCACGTGCAGCACCCGTTTGCCGATCAGCGCGGCCTGCGCGGCGTAGCTCACCCAGGACGGCTGGGGGAGTACGACGTCACCAGGCAGGACCGCGAGGACGGCGTACAGCAGGGACTTGCTTCCCGGCGCCAGCAGCACGTGGTCGGGATCGGCATGGCTGGCCGTCAGGCCACGTCGACCCAGATAGCCGGCGACCGCCTCCCGCGCCGCGGTGTCGCCTGCCACCGAGGGATACCCGCCACGACCGGTCGCCCGCCGGAGAACCTCCGCCAACGCAGGATGCACCGGGATGCCGGCCTCCCCGAAGGCCAGGTGCTGGACGGGTTCGCCGCGGGCCAGCCGGGCGCGGATCCGCTCGTTGGCGGCCAGTGTCGCCGAGATCGCGGCCATCTCACGTACCTCCTGCAACCGGCGGGCAGCGAAGGACGAGGCTAACCGACGGAAGCCTCCCGGCCGGCCGAGTTCTCCGGCCGGTGGCGGAGTTCTTAGGCCGGTGGCGAAGGTCCCCCGGCGAGGCGGCCGGTATGGTGAGGGCCGTGATCGCGCGACCGGTACAGCTTCGCTGGTGGCCCGCCCTGTAGGCGGCCCACGCTTCGCGCGCACTTTCGCGGCCGCCCTTTGGTGCGGCGGCCGTTCGAGGATCATCCTCCAGGCACGGGTCTCATCCGAGGGCACCGAGCGCCCACCCTGTGGAGGAGACCGACATGAGACCCGACCCGACCACCACCACAACCACCATGCAGACGCGTACGCACGAGGCGGACCGCGCGTCCTGGAGCCGGATCCTCGGCACGCTCGCCCACCGGCGGGACCTCTCGACCGAGGACGCCGCCTGGGCGATGGATCAGGTCGTCCGCGGCGATGTGACGCCGGCCCAACTCGGTGCCTTCCTGGTGGGACTTCGGGCCAAGGGCGAGACCGCGGACGAGGTGTCGGCCATGGCGCGCGCCGTGATGGACCAGGCGGGCACCCTCCCGATCAACGGGGTTTTCGTCGACATCGTAGGGACGGGCGGCGATCGCAGCGGTGTCGTCAACGTCTCCACCATGGCATCCCTCGTCGTCGCCGCGACCGGCGTCCCGGTGGTGAAGCATGGCGGACGCGGCGCCTCCACGACCTGCGGCTCGGCCGACCTGTTGGAGTACCTCGGCCTCGATCTCGACCTCGAGCCGCAGCGGGTCGCGACGTTGGCGGAGAAGGTCGGCATCACCTTCTGCTTCGCGCCGAGCTTCCACCCAGGGCTCCGGCACGCGGCGCCGGTGAGGCGGGAGCTGGGCGTTCCCACTGTCTTCAATGTCCTTGCGCCACTGCTCAACCCCGCCCGTCCCCGGCACCAGGTCGTGGGTGTCGCCGACGTACGGATGGCAGGCGTCCTCGCCGACGTCCTCGCCGCGCGGGGGTGCTCGGCGCTGGTGGTCCGCGGCGACGACGGCGTCGACAAGCTCACGACGACGACCACGTCCCAGGTGTGGATGATCCGGGACGGTCGCGTACGCCGAACCACCGTCGATCCCGCGGACGTGGGCCTTCCGCGTGCCACGCCGACCGATCTCCGGGGCGGCGCCGTCGAACAGAACGCCGAGACGGTACGCCGGCTGCTGGAAGGTGCGGGTGGGCCGGTCCGCGACATCGTTCTGCTCAATGCCGCTGCCGCACTGGTGGCGGTCGAGCGGGGCGACGCGGCATTGGCGGAGCAACTCGCCGCCGGTGTCGAGCGGTGCGCGAGTGCGATCGACTCCGGTGCGGCGGCAACGCTCCTGGACCGGTGGATCGCTGCCAGCCGTTCGGCCGGCGGGCCCGAGTGATGTCAGGCCCGAGTGATGTCAGGCCCGAGTGACGTCGGGTGGCCCCCGCTCACTGCTGAGCGGTCCCCTGTTGAGCAGTCCGGTTGAGTAGTCACTGCTGAGTCGGAGGGACGTAATGCCCTCCCGGGATGACATGCGACACGACTGACAAGGGCTCGCCGATGTGCATCCCGTCGGCATCGATGTCGATCATGCGGATCGCATTGTCGTGGGCGGAGCCGCGGGTCTGGAGCACGGCGATCGCGCGTTGGATCTGACCCTCGGCCTCGACGTAGCGGAGCATGATCGTGACGTCGGCGAGGCTGCCGAGCTCGACGGCGATCGCCGAGGAGACGGCCGTCGGCCTGTATCCACTCGGCGCGGCCGTCAGCAGCGCGGTGACATTGTGTCGACGGAGCAGGGATCCCAGCGCGATCACGAAGTCGAGCAGAGCGCGCGAGGTGGCGATCCGTTCGAGGGCCGACAACGTGTCGATGACGAGTCGCGACGGACGGATCTCCTCGATGGCGCGCCTGATGTTGAGGAAGTGGACCTCCAGCGAAGCCATCTCCGGATAGTCGGCGGACACGTGAAGGAGCCCGGAGGCCTCCATGGCGGCGAGGTCGAGGCCCCAGCCGGCGGCGTTGCGGGCGAGCTGGTCGTGATTCTCGTCGAAGGTGTAGAGCAGGCAGGACTTGCCGGTACGAACCGCCTCGGCGGCGAACTTCAGGCTGGTCAGCGTCTTGCCGGTCCCGGTGGGTCCGGTGAGCAGGACGACCGCGTCCTTGTAGAAGCCTCCGCCGCAGAGGGCGTCCAGACCGGGATTGCCCGAGGAGACCCGCTCCGCTGACGCCGTCGCCCGGGGTGCGACGAAGGCGAGCGGGATGACGACGATGCCCTCCCGCTCGTCGATGGTGAACAGCCACTCACCGGTGCGATGCGCCGCGCCGCGCAGCTTGATGATCTCGACGGTCCGGCGGCGCCGCTCGTTGCTCAGCACGTTCCGCAGGATGATGACGTTGTTGAGGACGAACTCCTCAACACCAAGGCGCGACACGCCGTCGTACTCCACGGTGCGTTCCGCGGTGAGCACCGAGGTGACGCCCAGCCCTTCCATGGCCGTGGCGATCCGGTGGAGTTCGTAGCGAACCGTGGCGACATCGGGAAAACGGGTGAAGATCGACCCCACCGAGTCCAGCGAGACGCGGCGGGCGCCGATCTGTCGGACCGCGGCATCGATGCGGGCCGTGATGGCGGCGAAGTTGTAGACACCGACGGTCGTCGTCTCGCCGGCGATCTCGGCCGAGGCGTCGACGAAGATCCACTTGCCCTCGCGTTCCCACCGCTCGATCGGGAACCCCATCGCCGCCGCGTTCCGGCGGAGGTCGGCCGGCGACTCCTCGAAGGTGACGTAGACGCCCGGATCGTCGAACCGGTCGACTCCGCGGGCCAGGAACTCGATGGCGAACAGGGTCTTCCCGCTACCCGTACTCCCGCTCACGAGCGTGCACCGACCGGCCGGGAGGCCGCCCAGCGCAACCAGGTCGAAGCCGCTGATTCCGGTCGGAACCCGGTCGAGCGCCGCGCCGTCGCTCATCGCCACCCCCGCCTTTCCGCCGCCAGCTGGTCCGGATCGGGAAAACCGAGCCCGGCGGCGGTACGTACGTCATCGGAGAGATCGCCGATCACCCGGTGCTCCGGAAACGGCACCCGCCGGATCGCGGTGGGAACGACGACGATCCCGTCGACCTCGGCCAGGTCAGGGCGCTGCGTGATGTCGACGACCTCCAGCTCGTAATGCCCGGAGATCCGGGACTCGCAGAGTGAGCGCAGCCGGGCGACGGCGGCGTGTGAGGGGTCCGCCTCCCCGGCGACGTAGAGCCTGAACACGAAGTTCGTCACCGCACGCTCCGGCGTAATTGCCAGCTCGGCGGCAGACGTTCGCGCGTACGCAGGAAGCCCACAGGCGACTGCTACCCTCCCTGGCCGCCACCGATGCCGACCACCGGGGACGAGGTGATTCGCACGACCCGTTGACCGGGAGCGCCGGCGAGCCACGGACCCGGTGAGGTGAACGGCAGTGCACCGCACGCCGTCGTCGGCGAGCAATCGCACAACTGATCGTGAACAACTTCCGGGAAGGTGTTGCATACCAGGGCAAAGAGGCCTAACCTCCGCCGGTATCCTGCGGCACCTCTGCAGATCGCGTAACTTTCCTGCGGTGGTCCGCCCGACGGAGGAGGACGCCCGTTGACAGCCCCCGAACGCTCACCAACGGCCGTGGCCGACCGCGGCACCACGCCGGGCAAGGTCCCACCCGACGGGTCTGGCGCACGTGCCTCGCGGCGCCGTGAGTATCTCCTCTTCCTGGCCTTCGTCGCGCCGAACGTCATCCTGCTCGGGGTGTTCTCGTACTGGCCCGTCCTCTACAACCTCTACCTCAGCCTGACCAGTTGGGACCTGCTGTCGGAGTTCAAGCCGTTCGTCGGGCTCGCCAACTACATCGACATGCTGAGCGATCCCGACTTCCTCGGCGTCCTCCTGCGCACGATCCTCTTCTCCGGTGGGATCACCATCGGCAGCATGGTCGCGGGCCTTGCCATCGCCATGCTGCTCAACCAGCGGCTGTTCGGCCGCAACCTCGTGCGCACGACGTCGTTCGCGCCGTACATCGTGACCGGCGCCGCGATCGGTACCGTCTGGCTCTACATCTTCGACCCGGACTTCGGGCTGATGAAGCAGCTGCTCGGCGTCATCGGTGTGGGCTCGCCCGACTGGCTCACCGATGCGGGCTGGGCACTGCCTGCCCTGGTGCTCGTCTATCTCTGGAAGAACATCGGCTTCGTCGCGGTGATCTACCTCGCCGGGCTGCAGACCATGCCTGCCGATCTGTACGAAGCGGCGAAGATCGACGGTGCGACTGCCTGGACGCTGTTCCGCCGGATCACCCTTCCGCTGCTCTCGGCGGTGACGTTCTTCGTCGCCGTGGTGACGGTCATCGGGTCGTTCCAGGCGTTCGACATCATCGCGATCATGACCAGCGGTGGTCCCGGCGACGCCACGACCACGCTGTCGTGGTTCATCTATCAGGAGGCGTTCCAGGCCTTCGACGCCGGCCGCGCGGGTGCCGCCGCGATCATCATGTTCGTCATCCTGCTGCTCATCACCGCGGCGCAGGCCCGATTCCTCGAGCGGAGGGTGCACTACCGATGAGCACGGCCACGCCAACGACCACGTCCACCGAGGAGCGACCGGCCACGTCCGGGCCTACCGACACCGGATCGCCGATCGTGCCGCTCCTGGGCAAGATCGCGCTCTATCTGCTGATGGCCCTTGTCGCCCTGGCGGCGCTCGTGCCCGTCTACTGGCTGATCATCAGCTCGCTCAAACCCTCGGCGGAGGTGCACCACTTCCCGCCGGAGTGGTTCCCGATGCCGTGGACCTGGGAGCTCCGCAACTACGTCGACGCGTGGCACGCCGCGCCCTTCGGCCGGCTCTACGTCAACTCGATCGTCTTCGCGGTGGTGGGTTCCGCGCTGGAGATCTGTGTCGCCGTGCTGTCGGCGTACGCCTTCGCGTTCCTGCGCTTTCCGGCCAAGAACGTCGTGTTCATGGTGTTCCTGGGCGCGATGATGGTGCCCGGAACCGTCGTGCTCCTGCCCAACTACCTGACGGTCGCGGGCCTCGGCTGGGTCAACAGCTACGCCGGACTGATCGTGCCGGGCCTCGGCAGCGTGTTCGCGATGTTCCTGCTCCGGCAGCACATGCGTACCCTCCCGATCGAGGTGACCGAGGCGGCGAGGGTCGACGGAGCGAGCCATCTGCGCATTCTGTGGAGCATCATCGTGCCGATGTCGCGGCCGATGGTCGTCACCGTCGTCATCATCTCCCTGGTGCAGAAGTGGAACGAGTTCATCTGGCCGCTGATCGTGACCACGACCGACACGATGCGGACACTGCCGGTGGGTCTGCTGATGTTGAAGAGCGACGAGGGTTACACCAACTACGGCGTCGTGATGGCGGCTTCGGTGTTCGTCGTCGTACCCGTCCTCGTCGTGTTCTTCTTCGCCCAGCGGCAGATCATCGCGGGACTCACCGCGGGCGCGACGAAGGGCTGAGGTCATGCGTACCGGCGCCATGCGTACAGGCTTTGTGAGGACTGGCAGGGGAAGGGCTCTTTCATGAGGGGACGGGCTGGCATGACGGCACGAGGTGCCCTGAGTCGCCGGGGCTTTCTCGCCGCCGCCGGCGGAGCGGCCGCGGCACTGGCCGCCGGCTGCGGAAGTGGACAGTATGTCCAGGTGGTCGGGAGCGTTCCGCGGGACTACCGGCGCCGCCTGCACGTGGTCTACTGGCATTCGTTCGGTGGTGATCTCGGGATCGCGATGGACAAGCTGATCGACGAGTTCAACGGCGTGCAGGACGAGATCTTCGTCGAAGGGCAGTTCCAGGGTTCGTACGAAACCACTGTCCAGAAGCTCTCCGCGTCGCTCATCGCGCGGCAGATCCCCGACATCGTGGTTCTTTCTGAGGTCACCTGGCGGAAGATGCACCTCGCCGACAAGCTGGAACCGCTCAACGACTACTTCGGCGGCGACTACACAGCGGACCTCTACCAGGACAACTTCATCAACGAAGGCACCGTCAAGGACACCGTGTGGTGGATTCCGTTCGCGCGGAGCACACCGCTCTTCTATTTCAACAAGGAGGTCTTCGGCAAAGCAGGGCTGCCCGAGACCGGGCCCGCCAACTGGCGCGACCTGAAGGAATGGGCACCGGCGCTCCAGGACCACACGAAATACGCGCTTGCCCTCGCCGGCGTCTATGCGAGTTGGTACTTCCAGGGCAACGTCTGGCAGTGGGGCGGCCGTTACTCCGACGGCCTCAAGGTCACCCTCGACGACGAGAAGTCGCTCGAAGCCGGCAACTGGATGGTCGACCTGGTGCGCAAGGACAAGGCGGCCTACCTGTCCGCCGACTCCCAGGTCGACTTCACCAACCAGGTCACGGCATGTGCGATGCTCAGCACCGGAAGCCTGGCGTCGGTCTCCGCCGACGCGAAGTTCGATGTCGGTACGACGTTCCTCCCCGAGTACGACGGGTTCGGCTGCCCGACCGGCGGTTCCGGTATCGGGGTCATGCGTGAGGCAGCCCAGGAACGCAAGGATGCCGCGATGGAGTTCCTCCGGTGGCTCTCCCAACCGGCGAAGTCGGCCCAGTGGACGATCGACACCGGTTACATGCCGGTCGTGGAGGCCGCCCAGGAGGAGAAGGCCCTGGTGGACAAGGCCAAGGAGGACCCCAACTACCGGACCGCGCTGAACCAGCTGCCGAAGACCAAGCCGCAGGACCTGATCAGACCGATCGTGCCGAGTGCGGGCGAGATGATGGACGCGGCGCTGCAGAAGCTCTACTCCTCGACCGACTCGGTGGAGGCCGTCTTCTCCCGGCTCAACAAGCGGTTGCAGCGCAAGGCGGATCTGATCAGCGAGAACTACGAGGCGCAGTACGGCTGAGCCCCGCGGCACCACGTTCGCCAAGGTGTCGAAGGGCGAGCAGTAACGCGTCGCGGAGCGAGCTGCTCGAGCGCAGTTGCCCCAGATCGACACCGAGGCGCACCATCGCCTGCGCGACCTCTGCCCGCACGCCGCTCAGGATGCTGACCGTACCCATCAACGCGGCTGCCTGCACGGTCTGCAGCAGATGCTGGCTGACGTTGGTGTCGATGACCGGCACACCGCTGACGTCGATGATGAGGACGTCGTTCCGGGTATCGGCGAGCTTGTTCAGGACGGCTTCGGTGAGCCGGGCCGTGCGCAGGGAGTTGAGCGTGCCGATGATGGGAAGGACGAGGACGCGGTCCCAGATCTGCAGGACGGGTGTGGACAGCTCGACGATCTCGTCCCGCTGTCGTTGCAGCTGCGCCTCGTGGTGGCGGCGCCTACTGAGATCACGCATCACCCGGACGAAGGCGGTCGTCCGACCGGTGTCGTCGCGGATCGGCGAGACGGTGATGCCGGCCCAGAACCGTTCGCCGTTCTTGCGCACCCGAACACCTTCGAACGTGGTCATGTCGGAGCGGAGCGCCTCCGCAAGCTCGCGTTGGGCGACCCCGGCCTGCCGATCCTCCTCGGTGTAGAACATCGACACCGGTTGGCCGAGGACCTCGTCGTCGGTGTAGCCCAACATCGCCTGCCCGCCAGGGGACCAGCTCTCGATGCGACCGTGGATGTCCAGCTTGGTGATCACCAGACTGGATATCGCGTCGATCATCGCCTCCAACTCGCGCAGACGACTCGCCGGGTCCTGGGGGGTGGGGAGAAATGTCGCCATGGCCTGCCCCCGTCCCTGCCTCCGTGATATCACGCTCGGGCGGACGGCACCGGAAGAGCCGGGTTCCTCGCTCCCGACGTGTGGGCCGGCGCGGGTTCGGAGGGAAAGAAAAACGGGCCTCTCGGCCCGATGGCTCAATTCCATCATGACGGGCGGGCGCGGGACAAGACTCGTTTTTGTTCTCTTTCCCGCGCAGAATGACGTTCGCCATGCCACCACAGAAGGGCCGGAAATGAGAGTGCCCGCGATTCGATGACGACCCACGGACTCCGGACCTCCCTGTCGACGAACGTGCGTTCCTACCGGCATCTCGCCGGCGTCGCGGTCCGGGCGAGCCCTGCGTTGTGTGCGGTGTGCGTTCTCGCGGTCCTCGTGTCCGCGGCGGCTCCCCTCGCCGCCGTCGCCGCGCTCGGCGCGGTCGTCGGGGAGGTCCCCGACGTGGCAGCGAACGGCCTGGACTCACCTGCCGGGCGGGCGGCACTGTGGTGGGCAGGGGCCGCCGGCGCCTTCTTCCTGCTGCAGTGGGCGTCCGGCGCTCTGCAGATGGCGGCGGTCACGACACTGGGCGAGCGGATCGACGCCGCCCTGGCGCGGGAACTCATGGACGCCGTGCTGACGCCCGCGGGTGTCGCGCATCTGGAAGACCCGACGGCCCTCGATCTGATCAGTGTGGGCCGGGAGACGTTCCGCTCGCCGTGGTCGCGGCCCGGGCGGTTGGTACGGACGGTGAGTGGCGTGGTCGCCGGGCGCCTCATGCTGGCCGGCGCCTGCGTCATGCTCGTCCCGTTCCACCCGGCGCTCGGGGCGGCGCTGTTCGTCGGCGGGATCTGGGCGGCGTACGAGGACAAGCGTGCGTCCCGGGTAGAGGCCGAGCACCATCATGGCGGCACCGAGCTGGCCAGGCGTACGACGTACTACTACGAGCTGGGTGTACGCCCGCCAGCCGCGAAGGAGGTGCGGGTCTTCGGGTTGTCGGGGTTCCTGCTCGACCGCTTCTCGACCCTGTGGCGCCGGTCGATGCTGGAGGTGTTCGCTCCTGCTGGACGCCGCCCCCTGGTCGCGGCGCTCGTCCTGCTCGCCGTCGTCCTGCTCGGCCTGGCGTGGATCGCATGGGAGGCGGTGGCGGGCCGGATCGCACCCGCCCCGGCGGCGGTCTACGTGCAGGCGCTGATGGTGAGCCTCGCCGGTATCCACACGTCCTCGTGGGCGAGCCTGCAGAACGAGCTGGCGCTGGCGACGTTGCGCCGATACGGCGGCGCCGTTGCCGCCGTTGCCGAGGCCGGGCACTCGGCGGCGACACCGCAGGCGACACCGGAGACGACCCGGCCGGCGACACCGCCGGGGAGCGACGTGGCACCGGTCGACAGACTCCCGGTCGACACACGGGCCGTCGACAGACGGCCGATCGAGGAGATCCGGTTCGAGGGCGTCGCGTTCTCCTACCCGGGCAGCACGGTCGAGGTCCTGAGTGGCCTGGATCTCCTCATCCCCGCGGGACGTTCGCTCGCCATCGTCGGCGCCAACGGCGTCGGCAAGTCGACCCTGATCACGCTGCTGTGCCGGTCGTACGAGCCGACGGCGGGCCGGATCACCGTCGACGGTACCGACCTGAGGAAGCTCGACGCGGCCGAGTGGCGGCGCCGACTGGCTCCGGTCTTCCAGGACTCGACCCGCTTCGAGGTGCCGGCGTACGCCAATGTGGGTTTCGGGCGGGCGGACGCGGCGGGCGACCGTGCCGGTATCGAGGCAGCCGCCGCCGACGCCGGGATCGCCGGGCCGATCGATGCGCTCCCGCTCGGCTGGGACACACCGCTGTCGACCGCGTACGCCGGCGGTGCCGACCTGTCCGGCGGCGAGTGGCAGAAGGTGGGCCTCGCCCGGGCGTTGTTCGCGGTCCGGCACGGCGCCTCGGTTCTGGTACTCGACGAGCCCGCCGCCCACCTGGACGCCCGGGCCGAAGCCGAACTCTACGAACGCTTCCTGGCCATCACCGAAGGGCTGACCACGATCGTCATCTCCCATCGTTTCTCCACCGTGCGACGGGCGGACTCGATCGTCGTGCTCGGCGGTGGCCGGGTGGTGGAGCAGGGCACCCACGACGACCTGCTCGACCGCCGTGGCGCGTACGCCGAGATGTTCACCCTCCAGGCGTCCCGGTTCGGTGAAGCGGCGGTGAGCGAGCAGTGAACGCATGGCTGCGGACGGGGCGGCTGCTCTTCGGCATCGCCTGGGAGATCGGACCGGTCGTGGTCTTCTCCTTCATCGGCGTGCGCGTGATCGGCGCGGTGTCGCCGTTACTTCTCGCCGTGGGCCTGCGGCCGCTGGTGGACGGCATCACGTCCAGTCGGACGGACCAGATCCTCGGTGGCGCCGCCGTGTGTGCGGTGGGGCTGACGTTGACCGCGCTGGCGCCGACGTTCTACCGGTGGACAACGATCCGGCAGAGGGAGCGGGCGATCATGGTGATGCAGCGCCGGGTGCTCACCCTTGCCGGCGGCGCACCTCGGGTGGAGCACGTGGAGGTCCCCGCGTTCTGGGACCGGCTGCGGCTACTCGAACGCAGCACGGAGGACCTGGCGACGGGCATGACCCTTGCCGTCATCGGTCCTATTCTCCTGGCGGAGTTGGAGGTGTCGGCGATTCTGCTGGGCAGGCTGCAGCCGGTCCTGCTGCTCGTCCCCGTCATCGCGCTCCCGGCGGCGTGGTTGAGCCAGCGCGCCGAAGCCCTGCGACGGGCCGCCGACCTGCGTACCGCCGAGGGCCGCCGGGCGGCCGAGCACCTGCTGACGCTCGCCTCGACCGCCGGACCGGCCACCGAGGTGC
Source organism: Actinopolymorpha sp. B9G3 (assembly GCF_040120725.1). Taxonomy (NCBI): domain Bacteria; kingdom Bacillati; phylum Actinomycetota; class Actinomycetes; order Propionibacteriales; family Actinopolymorphaceae; genus Actinopolymorpha; species Actinopolymorpha sp. B9G3. The sequence goes on from NZ_JBEEAB010000032.1 coordinate 55,825, forward strand.
GCGTCTACGGCCTGCACCATGAGCTGCTCGACCGCCACCGCCAGGTCAGCAGGGACGTGCACCGGGGCATGGAGACAGGGCATTTCCTGGCGGTGGCCGTCAACGCCGGAGGGTGGTTGCTCTTTGCCGTGACCTATGTCGGCGCCCTGCTCCTGGTGCTGCGCGAGGCGGCGGGTGGGCGGGCGACGGCCGGGGATGTGGCACTGACGTTGGGGCTCGCCGCGGCCGTGGTGCTGGCCGCCGGCCGCCTGTCCGATCTTGCCGGGTCGTTGCTCCGCACCCGTACCGCCTCCGAGCACTACCACTGGCTCGAAGGGCAGGCCAGTCCCTCGGTCACGGGTGGTGAGCCGGAGCCACCTCCAACCCAGCTGCGGACGGGAATCGACCTCGACCGGGTGAGTTTCCGCTACCCAGGGAGCGATCGGTCCGTGTTGTCCGACGTCTCGCTGCGGCTACCGGCCGGCGGAGTCGTTGCGGTCGTCGGCGAGAACGGTGCGGGAAAGACCACGCTGGTCAAGCTGCTGTGCGGGATGTACGCACCCACCGAGGGCCGGATCCTCCTCGACGACATCGACCTGGCCGACATCGACATCGAGGCGTACCGGAAGCGGCTCACGGCCGGTTTCCAGGACTTCATGCGCTTCGAGTTGGCGATCCGGGAGGCCGTGGGCGTCGGCGACCTACCCCGGATGGACGACGAGGACGCGGTGCGGGGCGCGCTGGCGAAGGCGAACGCCGGCTTCACCGAACGCCTCCCCGGCGGGGTCGAGACCCAGCTGGGCCTGTCGTGGCAGGGCGGGGTGGACTTGTCCGGCGGCGAGTGGCAGAAGCTCGCGCTGGCCCGGTCGATGCTGCGTTCGGACCCGTTGCTGATGGTGCTCGACGAACCCACCGCCGCCCTCGACCCGCACACCGAGCACGCGCTGTTCGAGCAGGTCGCCGCCGGCGCGCGAGACGCCCGGTCCGGGCGGGTCACGCTGCTGATCTCGCACCGGTTCTCCACCGTACGCATGGCGGATCTGATCGTCGTGCTCGACCAGGGGAGGGTCGTCGAGCAGGGCAGCCACGAGGATCTCGTCGGACAAGACGGGCTGTATGCCGAGCTCTACCACCTGCAGGCGAAGGCGTACCAGCAGTCGTGACATCCGCCCCGTCCCCGGTTGGCGGTAGGCGCCGGTCACCGCCTCGCCGGGCCGCAAATGACCACGCTGAGCATGCCTGTGGCACGTGGGCAAGGCGTCGGCGCCTCGCCGGTGAGCACAGGCCTGGCTGACCAGGCGAGCAACAGCTGGGGCCGCGCGGGTGGCCGCGCTCCCGCCTCAGCCGCGCGGGTGGCCGCGCTCCCGCCTCAGCCGGGTGGGTTGAGTTCGCGTTGGCGCAGCTCGATCCGGCGGATCTTGCCGGTGAGGGTCTTCGGCAGGGAGTCGACGAACTCCACCTTGCGTGGATAGGCGTACGCCGACAGCCGGCTGCGTACATGCTCCTGGATCGCCTTGATCAGCTCGTCGGAACCCTCGTTGCCCGCGGCCAGGACGATGAACGCCTTCACCACGGTGCCGCGGCGTTCGTCCGGTGAGGCCACGACAGCGGCCTCGGCGACGGCGGGGTGTTCGAGACAGGCCGACTCCACCTCGAACGGACCGATCCGGTAGCCTGCGGAGATGATCACGTCGTCGGCGCGTCCTGCGTACCAGATGTAGCCGTCCTCGTCGGCCGTTGCCGCGTCCTTCGTGTGGAACCACTCGCCCCCGAACGCCTCCTCGGTATCTTCGGGACGGTTCCAGTAGCCCAGCGGGTAGTGCGGATTCGACCGCGCCCGCAGACAGATCTCGCCGCGCACCCCCGCCGCGACCGGTTTCTCGTCCTCGTCGAGGATCTGCACGTCCCACCCGGGCATCGGCCGGCCCATCGAACCCTCGCGGACCTCCATGAAGCCGAAGTTGCCGCACAGCGGGTAGGACTCAGTGAGGCCGTAGTAGTCGAGCACGGTCACGCCGTACTGCTCGCGGAACCACCGGATCGCTTCCGGGTTGAGCGGCTCGCCGGCCGAGCACACGACGCGGAACGCTTGTGGGTAACGCGCCGCGGCGTCCGACACCGCCATCATCGACCGCACGGCCGTCGGCGTCGTGAAGACATTCGTGACCTGGTGGCGACTCAGGAAGGCGAGCTGCTTGTGCGGGTCGAAGCCGCCCTCGCGTTGGTAGACGTACTGCACCGCACCCAACCGCCACGGCCCGAGCAGCGGCGCGATGCCGGCGGCCCAGGCCCATTCGCCCATGCCGTGGAACGCCTCGCCCTCGCGGACGTCGTGGCAGTAGACGAACTCCTCGTGCGCCAGCAGATAACGGTGCGCGTGCACGATGCCCTTGGCGAGGCCCGTGGTGCCGGAGGAGTAGTAGAGCTGGGCGGGATCGTCGGCCGCGGTGTCGACGGCGGCGAACTCGGGATCGCCGGTCGCGAAGAGATCGTCGTCGAGGACGAGGACATGCTCGACCAGGCTCGGATCGATCCGGTGCTTGTTGGCCGCGTTGGTGACGAGGACCTTCGCCTGGGAGTCGGTGAGGCGGTGGCGGATACCGTCGTCGCCGTAGAGGACCGACATCGACAGCAGGATCGCTCCGCTCTGGTAGGTGCCGAAGAACGCCGCCGCCGTTTCAGGCGTGGGCGGCAACAGCATCGCCACCCGGTCGCCCCGCTCGACTCCGTGGGTGCGCAGGACATTGGCGAAGCGGTTGGCCTTCTCCTGCAGCTCGCCCCAGCGAACCGTCCGCACGTTGCCGGCGAAGTCCTCGTGGACCATGGCAAGTGTGTCGGGCGGATGCTTGAAGCAGACATCCTCGGCGATGTTGTAGCGCGCGGGGATGGCCCAGCGGTGCTGGGTGATCGCCTCGTCGTAGGACTGGAAGCTCATCTCGGCTCCTCCGTTTGCCGGGCGGCGGCCGGTTTCATGATCATGAGGCAGAAGGTCGGCTTTCTAAGGCTACCGAAGCCCAGTTTCTGCCTCATGATCATGAAACCCGCGTGTCGGGTGGCGGGCAGTCACGGCTGGGAAAGGCAGGTGGAGCATGACGACCAGCGTGGCGACGCACGCGAAGCCTTCGCCGTACTGCTCGATCAGGCGACCACGCACACCGAGGCCGACTGCTGGATCTGCCCGGCGACCGCAAGTGTCGCGCCCATCGGCTACGAGAACACCGGCGACAGTTGGCTGACGTCGTTATGGTCTCTTGCCGGCTGGCCGGCGATCAGCATTCCCGTCTACGACGGGCCTGGTGGCCTCCCGCGCGGCCTGCAGTGCATCGCCCGCGCCGGAGGCGACGAGCAGCTTCTCGAATGGGCCGGCGCCCTCGCGACGACTCTCGAAAGAAAGCGTGCGGGCTGAGAAACAACAGCTTCAACTTGCCGTTGGATCAATTTCATCGCAACTAGCACAGGAAAACAAGACTTGTATTCGCCGCTCACGGCTGCGCACACTGTCGCACGTTGTCTCGTCCCGGTCGTCGACGAGTGCGCCGACAAGACGAAAGGCATCGGCTTTACACGCTCGTATGCATGCTACGCCAGGCGATCAAATTCCCTTTCTGGGTTCGGGTCTGCGTGGCTAGGGCGTGTCCCGTAGATCTTGGGTTGGTGGGTCGCGGAGCCAGATTCTGATCGATGCGATGTCGATTGTGCCGCGCCAGATGTAGTCGCGTTTGTCGTATCGGGTGGCAACGGCGCGATAGCCC